>NZ_JBYTEP010000009.1:89978-114460 GCF_058792015.1 Cellulomonas sp. EB106-03-03-XG116 | reverse complement strand
CCCCCCCCCCCCCCCCCCCCCCCCCCCCCCCCCCCCCCCATCCCCCCCCCCCCCCCCCCCCCCCCCCCCCGGGGCCGCACCTCTGTCTCGCGACGGCAGGCCCGGCGCCGTGCCCGCGGTCGCCGCCGGAACCGCGAGGGGGCCGCGCGCCGGCACGCCTGACCGCCGCGCCCGCCGCGCCGCCGGAACCGCGAGGGGGTAACCGACACGTCGAGTGCCTATCCGCCGGATAGGCACTCGACGTGTCGACTACCCACTCGACGCGCGGGGTGCGCCGCGCTCGCGGGGGGAGGGTGCGCCGCGCTCGCGAGGGGAGGGGTGGACGGCCTGCTCGACGCGAGGGGTGCGCCGCTGGCCTGACGCGAGCCGTGCGTCGGTCGGCGACGCGAGCGGGAGGCCGCGCCCCTGACGCGAGGGCTGCCCTGCGCCGCCCGGCGCGAGGGGTGCGGTGCCCGGGCCGGGGGTCAGGCGCGGGCGCGGCGGGACGGGCGCTCCGGGGGCCGCCACGGCGCTCCGGGCGACCGGGGGTCGCCGGCCGCGACCGGCTGCGGTGCGGGCGGCTCCGGTGCCGCCCACGCACCCGCGGGGCTGTCCGCGGGGCGACCGGCGACCGGCCGCCCGTCGCGCGACCACGCGGCGTCGGTGGCCTGCTCCGCCGGGTGCCCCCCGGTGGCGACGGCGGCCGCGGCCACGAGCGCCGCGGTCCCGAGGGTGCTCGCGCTCTCGGCCGACGCGGGGCCGGCGCCGATCGCGGCGTGCACGGGCGCGGGTTCGAGCGAGCGGGGGACCTCGGCGAGCGCGAGCCCGCCGGACGTCGCCACGTACCCGGTGGTCGTCGTGCCGTGCGCCGCCGCCGTCGCCACGTACCCGGTGGTCGTGGTGGCGTGCGCCGCCGCCGCTGCCGTCCCGACGTACCCGGTGGTCGTCGTGCCGTGCGCCGCCGCCGCCGTCGCGACGTACCCGGTGGTCGCCGTGGCGTGCACCCGGTCCGACGCCTCGGACGCCCGGGTGCCGGCGACCGGCACCCCCGCCCCCGCCGGCACCGCCACGGCGGCGAGCCCGGCGGCCGGGGTGAGCGGGAACGACCACGCCACCTCGCGCGGCCGGCTGTGCCGCGCCCGCCGTCCGCCGGGCGCGTGCGGCGGCGGGGCCGCCCCGAGCCGCGGCGCGGGTGCGGGGAGCGCCGCCAGGATCCGGGCGCGGGCCGGCAGCTCGACGCCGCGCCAGAGCAGGAACGCCAGGCCCGCCGAGACCACGAGCACCGTCGCGATCGCCGCGGGCCCGCGGACAGGCGTGGCCACGACGACCTTGATGACCAGCTCGTGCAGCAGGTAGAAGGAGAACGACAGCGCCCCGCCGAGCTTGACCGCGGGGTGCAGCGCCCAGCGGTTGCGCCCGTCGATGTCGCCCCACGCGCAGCCCGCGGCGAGCGGCGCGAAGATCACGGCCAGCACCGCGGTGAGCACGGTGGGGTGCACGTCGACGGCGGCGGCGCCGAGCACGCACGCGGCGAGCACGGCGAGCAGCACCCCGGCCGGGACCCGCGGCCGCCAGCCCTCGCGCACCGCCAGCGCCGTGACCATGCCGAGCAGGAACTCCGGCAGCCGGGCGGGCGGCAGGTGGAACAGCAGCGCGATCAGGGACGGCCACGCCAGGGCGACGGCCACCGGCGCGGCGAGCGCGGCGCCGGCGACGAGGACGCGCGTGCGCGGCTGCATCCGGCGGAGCGCCCAGAGCAGGGCGGGGAACGCGGCGTAGAAGGCGATCTCGCAGGACAGCGACCAGGCGACGCCGTTGACGGCGAACACGACCTGGCCGTCCGGCGACCAGGCCTGCACCAGGAACGTCCCCGCCAGCAGCGTGCCGGGGTCGACCGTCGCGCCGACCACGAGCACCGTCACCGCGAGGCCGAGCGCGAACGCCGTGAGGTGGTTGGGCAGGATCCGCGCGAGCCGGCGGGTGTAGAACGCGCCGACCGTCGTGCCGGGCTGCGCGGTCCAGGTGAGCACGAAGCCGGACAGCACGAAGAACAGCCCGACGCCGGTGTAGAACGCGCTGGACCCCCGGATCACCTGCAGGTTCCAGGAGTTCACGTGGTACAGCATCACGAGCAGCGCGCCGGCCGCCCGCAGGCCGTTGAGGCTCCACAGGACGGGCAGGCGGTCGCCGCCGTGCGCGGTACCCATTCGCCCTCCCGGGGTGGCAGTCGTCGGCCGGGTCTGGTCGCGGCTGCGCGGGAGCCCCGCGGCACGCCTAGTTGAAGTGCAAATTAGGACAAAGGGTGCAGAACGTGTCAAGAGGGGTGCGGCCGTCAGGGTGAGTGTGTCGGCGGTCGCTCGTAGAGTGGTGACCGCACCCCGGGTCCTGCGGATCCGGGGTTCTCGTGCTGACCGCGCCCCGCCGCCGGCACCCCCGGAAGGAACCCATGAACGTCGCCGGACTGCTGCCCGTCCTCCTCACCGACCCCGCCGTCGCGCGCGCCGTCTCCCTCGTCCCGTCCCGCGGCGAGGTCGATGTCGTCGGTCCCGCCGGCATCCGCCCGCCGCTGCTCGCCGCCCTCGCGGGCGCGCGCGCCGAGGCCGGCCCCGGCGCCAAGCGGCCCGGCCGCCCCCTCGTCGTCGTCACCGCCACGGGCCGCGACGCCGACGAGACCGCCGCCGCGCTGCGCTGCTACCTCCCCGACGACGACGTCGCGGTCCTGCCCTCCTGGGAGACGCTGCCGCACGAGCGGCTCTCGCCCCGCAGCGACACCGTCGCCCGCCGGCTCGCCGTGTTCCGCCGCCTGGCGCACCCCGACCCGGAGCCCGGTCACACCGGCCCCATCCGCGTCCTCGTCATGCCCGTGCGCGCGCTGCTGCAGCCGGTCGTCGCCGGGCTGGGCGAGCTCGTGCCGGTGTCGCTCAACGTCGGGGAGCGGGCCGACCTGTCCGAGGTCGCCGAGCGCCTGGTGGCCGCCGCGTACAGCCGGGTCGACATGGTCGAGCGCCGGGGGGAGTTCGCCGTGCGCGGCGGGATCCTCGACGTGTTCCCGCCGACCGAGGACCACCCGCTGCGCATCGAGTTCTGGGGCGAGGACGTCGAGGAGATCCGCTGGTTCTCCGTCGCCGACCAGCGCAGCCTCGAGGTCGCGGGCCACGGCCTGTGGGCGCCGCCGTGCCGGGAGATCCTGCTGACGGACGAGGTGCGTGAGCGCGCCGCGTCGCTGGTCGAGCGGCTGCCCGGCGCGGTGGACATGCTCGACAGGCTCGCGCAGGGCATCGCGGTCGAGGGCATGGAGTCCCTGGCTCCGGCGCTCGTCGGCGAGATGGTGCCGGTGCTCGACCTGGTGCCCGACGACGCGCTGCTCGTGCTCGCCGACCCCGAGCGGGTCCGCCGCCGCGCGCACGACCTCGTCGCCACCACGGAGGAGTTCCTGCAGGCCGCGTGGACGTCCGCCGCGGCCGGGGCCGCGACGCCGCTCGACCTGTCCGCCGCCTCGTTCGCGTCGTTCGCCGAGGTGCGGGCGCTCGCAGCCGTGCGCGGCCTGGGCTGGTGGACGCTCAGCCCGTTCACGCTCGACGCGGACGCCGCCGAGGGCACCGCCGACCCGGACGCGCTCCGCAGCGCGGACGACGGTGTCGAGACCGTCGTGGTCGCCGCCCGGGACGTCGAGCGGTACCGCGGCGAGGTGGACCGCGCGGTCGCCGACGTCCGCCGGCTGCAGCAGGACGGCTGGCGCCTGCTGCTCGCGACCGAGGGCCACGGCCCGGCGCAGCGCATGGCCGAGCAGCTCCGCGCCGCCGACGTCCCCGCGCGGCTGGTCCCGGCGCTCGAGGGCGACCTCGAGGGCGGCGTCGTCCTCGTCATGCCCGCGCAGGTCGGCCCGGGCTTCGTCTCCGAGGACCTGCGGCTCGCGGTGTTCTCCGAGTCCGACCTCACCGGCCGCCCGGGGTCCTCGACCCGCGACATGCGCAAGATGCCGAGCCGGCGGCGCAACGTCGTCGACCCGCTGCAGCTGCGCCCGGGCGACTTCGTGGTGCACGAGCAGCACGGCGTCGGCCGCTTCGTGGAGCTGATCTCCCGGACCGTCGGGTCGGGCGCCGCCGCCGCGACCCGCGAGTACATGGTCATCGAGTACGCGTCGTCCAAGCGGGGCCAGCCGGGGGACCGGCTGTTCGTGCCGACCGACCAGCTCGACCAGGTGACCAAGTACGTCGGCGGCGAGGCGCCCAGCCTCAACAAGATGGGCGGCTCCGACTGGGCCAAGACCAAGGGGCGCGCCCGCAAGGCGGTCAAGGAGATCGCCGGCGAGCTCATCCGGCTGTACTCGGCGCGCCAGGCGACCTCCGGCCACGCGTTCGGCCCGGACACCCCGTGGCAGCGCGAGCTGGAGGACGCGTTCGCCTACGTCGAGACGCCCGACCAGCTGGCGACGATCGACGAGGTCAAGCGGGACATGGAGAAGCCGATCCCCATGGACCGGCTCATCTGCGGCGACGTCGGCTACGGCAAGACCGAGATCGCCGTGCGCGCGGCGTTCAAGGCGGTGCAGGACGGCAAGCAGGTGGCCGTGCTCGTGCCGACGACGCTGCTCGTGCAGCAGCACCTCGACACGTTCGCCGAGCGGTACGCCGGGTTCCCGGTCACCGTGAAGGCGCTGTCGCGGTTCAACACCAAGGCCGAGTCCGAGGCCGTGGTCGACGGCCTGCGCGACGGCAGCGTGGACGTCGTCATCGGCACGCACCGGCTCATCACCGGCGAGGTGCGGTTCAAGGACCTGGGCCTGGTCATCATCGACGAGGAGCAGCGGTTCGGCGTCGAGCACAAGGAGACGCTCAAGGCGCTGCGCACCAACGTCGACGTGCTGGCGATGTCCGCGACCCCGATCCCGCGCACGCTCGAGATGGCGGTGACCGGCATCCGCGAGATGTCCACCCTCGCGACCCCGCCGGAGGAGCGGCACCCGGTGCTGACCTTCGTCGGCGCGTGGGAGGAGAAGCAGATCTCCGCCGCCATCCGCCGCGAGCTGCTGCGCGAGGGCCAGGTGTTCTACGTGCACAACAAGGTCGAGTCGATCGAGCGCACCGCGGCCCGGCTGAACGAGCTGGTGCCCGAGGCCCGGATCGCGGTCGCCCACGGCAAGATGAACGAGCACCAGCTCGAGCAGGTGATCGTCGACTTCTGGGAGAAGCGGTTCGACGTCCTGGTGTGCACGACGATCGTCGAGACCGGCCTGGACATCTCCAACGCCAACACGCTGATCCTGGAGCGCGCCGACCGGCTCGGCCTGTCCCAGCTGCACCAGCTCCGCGGGCGCGTCGGCCGCGGCCGGGAGCGGGCGTACGCGTACTTCCTGTACCCGCCGGAGAAGCCGCTCACCGAGACCGCGCACGACCGGCTGCAGACCATCGCCGCGAACACCGACCTCGGGGCGGGCATGGCCGTCGCGATGAAGGACCTGGAGATCCGCGGCGCGGGCAACATGCTCGGCGGCGAGCAGTCCGGGCACATCGAGGGGGTCGGCTTCGACCTCTACATCCGGATGGTCGGCGAGGCCGTCGCGTCCTACCGCGGCGACCAGCCCGAGGAGCTGCCCGACGTCACGGTCGAGCTGCCGGTCGACGCGCACATCCCGCACGACTACATCGCGCACGAGCGGCTCCGCCTCGAGGCGTACCGCAAGCTCGCCGCCGCGGCCGACGAGGCGACGCTCGAGGAGATCGCGGCCGAGCTCGTCGACCGGTACGGCCCGATCCCGGAGCCGGTGACCAACCTGTTCGCGGTCGCCCGGTTCCGGCTGCACGCGCGCACCGCCGGGCTCACCGACGTCACCGCGCAGGGCAAGTTCGTCCGGTTCGCGCCGGTCGACCTGCCCGAGTCGGCGCAGCTGCGGCTCAAGCGGCTGTACCCCGGCTCGGTGCTCAAGCCCGCGCTGCGCACCGTGCTGGTGCCGTTCCCGATGACCGCGCGGATCGGCGGCAAGCCGCTGCACGGCGAGGCGGTCATGTCCTGGGCGCGGCAGCTGATCGACGCGGTCGTGCTCGGCGACGTGTCCGCTGCGGCGGGGGTGGGCACGGCGGCGCGCTGACGCCCGGGCGCGCCCGGCCCGGCCCCTACGATGGGCCGGGTCGGGCGACGGAGAGCGACGAGAGGCCAGGTGTGCGGTGACGCGGAAGACGGTCCGGCGGACGGTGTCCGCCGTCGGGGTGCTGGCGGTGGCGGGCGTGCTCGCGGCGTGCGGCGGCGGTCGCCCCGGCGCGGCCGCGGTGGTCGACGGCCGGTCGATCCCGACCGCCGAGGTCGAGACGGCCACCCAGGAGCTCGGACCCGTGCTGCAGGGCGTGACGTCCTCCGCGATCCTCGGCGTCCTGATCCAGGAGCCGACCGTCGCAGCGGCGGCGGCCGACGCGGGCGTGGCGGTCTCCGACGAGCAGGCCGCCGACGCGCTCGACCAGCAGGTCGAGGCCGCGGGCGGCGAGGCCGGTCAGGAGTTCTCCCCGGCGTCGGTGGCGGTCATGCGGTACCTGCTCGAGATCCAGGCGATGCAGGGCGCGGACGACGCCGACACGCTGCTCGCCTCCCTGCAGGAGGACCTCGGGTCGATCGACTTCACCGTCAACCCCCGGTTCGGCACCGCGGACGACCTCGGCACCGTCGGCACGACCGCGTACCCGTGGATCGTGTCCGCCGACGGGGCCTCGCCGACCCCGGCCCCGTGACCGGCGCCCGCGCCGCGGACGACCCGACCGCCGTCGCGGACCCGCTGCGCCGCCTCGTCGCGGTGATGGACCGGCTGCGCTCCCCGGGCGGCTGCCCGTGGGACGCCGAGCAGACCCACGCCTCCCTGGTGCCGTACGTGCTCGAGGAGGCCTACGAGGTCGCGGAGGCGGTCGAGGGCGGGGACCGCGCGCACCTGCGCGAGGAGCTCGGGGACCTGCTGCTGCAGGTGGTGTTCCACGCCCGCATCGCCCAGGAGGACCCGGCCGAGCCGTTCGACGTCGACGACGTCGCGGCCGACCTGGTCGCCAAGCTCGTCCGGCGGCACCCGCACGTGTTCGGTGACGCCCGGGTGGCGGACGCCGACGGCGTGAACCGGCAGTGGGACGCGATCAAGCGCGAGGAGAAGCAGCGCGAGTCCGTGCTCGACGGCGTGCCGCTCGCGATGGGCGCGCTGGCGCGGGCGCAGAAGGTGGCGTCGCGGGCCGAGCGGTCCGGGCTGGCCGCGGTCGCGCCCGCACCGGCCCCCGGCGGGCCCGAGGCCCCCGACGACCTCGGCGCCCGGCTGCTCGCGCTGGTCCAGGAGGCCCGCGCGGCCGGTCTCGACGCGGAGGGCGAGCTCCGGCGCGCGACGGCCGCGTGGGAGCGGGACCTGCGGGCGGCCGAGCAGGGCTGACGCCCCGGGGCGGGCGCGCCGGGCCCAAGGTCCGGGACGCCGGCGGGCCCCGGGCACCAGGATGGGCGAGGCTGGCGGTGCACCCGCGGCCCGGTGCCCCACGCCCGGCGAGGGCGGGCGCACCGCGACACCGGACGAGGAGGGGTCGATGCGGATCGGCGTCCCGAAGGAGGCCCGGCCGGGCGAGCGGCTCGTGGCCGCCACGCCCGCCACCGTGGGCCGGCTGGCGAAGCTGGGCTACGAGGTGGTCGTCGAGCACGGCGCGGGCGAGGCCGCGAGCTTCCCCGACGCCGCGTACGCGGAGGCCGGCGCGGCCCTCGGGGACGCGGCCGAGGTCTGGGCGAGCGACGTGGTGACCACGGTGAACGCCCCGGCCGACGCGCAGGTCGCCGCCCTGACCCCCGGCGCGACGCTGGTGTCGATGCTCGCGCCGGCCGCGCACCCCGAGCGGGTTGCGGCGCTGGCCGCCCGCGGGGTGACCGCCCTGGCCCTCGACGCCGTGCCCCGCGTGTCCCGCGCCCAGGCGCTCGACGTGCTCAGCACGATGTCGAACGTCGCCGGCTACCGCGCGGTCATCGAGGCCGCCGAGGAGTTCGGCGGCATGTTCACCGGCCAGGTCACGGCCGCCGGCAAGACCCCGCCGGCCACCGTGTTCGTCATCGGCGCGGGCGTCGCCGGCCTCGCCGCGATCGGCGCCGCCGGGAGCCTCGGCGCCCAGGTGCGGGCGTACGACGTGCGGCCCGAGGTGGGCGAGCAGATCGAGTCGATGGGCGCGTCGTTCGTGCAGGCCGCCGCGGCCCAGCAGGAGGTGAGCGCCGACGGCTACGCCCACGCGCTCACCGCCGAGCAGGAACGGCTGACCGCCGAGATGTACGCCGCGGAGACGGCCCAGGCCGACATCGTCATCACCACGGCCCTGGTCCGCGGCACCGCGCCGCGCACCATCAGCGCCGAGATGGTCGCCGCCATGCGACCCGGCTCCGTGATCGTCGACCTGGCGGCGTCCGGCGGCGGCAACTGCGAGCTCACCGTGCCGGGGGAGAAGGTCGTCACCGCGAACGGCGTGACGATCCTCGGCTACACGGACCTCACGAGCCGGATGGCGCGGCACACGTCGCAGCTGTTCGGCACCAACGTCGTCAACCTGCTCACGCTGCTGACCCCGGGCAAGGACGGGGCGCTGGTCCTCGACCTCGACGACCCGGTGCAGCGCGGCATGGCCGTCACGCGGGCGGGGGAGGTGCTCTGGCCGCCGCCGCCCGTGCAGGTGTCCGCGGCGCCGGCGGCGGAGCCCGCTCCGGCGCCGGCACCGGTCGACCCCGCCGAGCGGGCCCGGCTCGCCCGCGAGGCCGCGCGCCGCCGCGGGCAGCGCCAGATGACCGGCCTGGCCCTCGGCGCCGTGCTGCTCGCCCTGGCGATCACGTTCTCGCCGGCGGCGTTCGCCGGGCACTTCACGGTGTTCGTGCTCGCCGTGTTCGTCGGGTACTACGTCATCTCGAACGTCAGCCACTCGCTGCACACGCCGCTGATGGCCCAGACCAACGCCATCTCCGGGATCATCCTGGTCGGCGCGCTGCTGCAGATCGGCAGCGACAGCTGGGTCGTCTCCGCGCTCGCGTTCGCCGCGGCGGCGGTCGCCGCCATCAACATCTTCGGTGGCTTCCTGGTGGCCTACCGGATGATCGGGATGTTCCGGAAGGAGGAGGCCTGAGATGCTCACCTCCGCAGCCCAGGGCGTGTACCTCGTCGCCGCCGTCCTGTTCGTCCTGAGCCTGGCCGGGCTGTCGAAGCAGGAGACCGCCCGCCGCGGCAACCTGCTCGGCATGGTCGGCATGGCCCTCGCGCTGGTCGCCACCGTCCTGCTCAGCGTCGACGTCTCCGAGCGCAGCCCGCTCGGCACCCTGCTGCTCATCGCCCTCGTGCTGATCATCGGCATCGCCGTCGGCACCTGGCGGGCCCGCTCCGTCGAGATGACGCAGATGCCCGAGATGATCGCGATGCTGCACTCGTTCGTCGGCGCCGCGGCCGTCCTGGTGGGCATCAACTCGTACCTGACCGAGACGCACGCCGACGCGGTGCACCTGGTCGAGGTGTTCCTCGGCGTGCTCATCGGCGCCGTGACGTTCACCGGCTCGATCGTCGCCTACCTCAAGCTGTCCGCGAAGATGTCCTCCGCGCCGCTCACGCTGCCCGGGCGCAACTGGCTGAACCTCGGCGCGCTGGTCGCGTCCGCCGGAGCGCTCGGCTGGTTCCTGGCGTCGCCGTCGCTGGTGCCGCTGCTGCTGATGACCGTCGTGGCCCTCGCGCTCGGCTGGCACCTCGTGGCCGCGATCGGCGGCGGCGACATGCCCGTCGTCGTGTCGATGCTCAACTCGTACTCGGGCTGGGCCGCGGCCGCCGCGGGCTTCATGCTGGACAACGACCTGCTGATCGTGACCGGCGCCCTCGTCGGCTCCTCCGGCGCGATCCTGTCGTACATCATGTGCCGCGCGATGAACCGGTCGTTCGTCAGCGTGATCCTCGGCGGCTTCGGCACCGAGGGCGGGACCGTCGTCTCGTCGGGTGCTGCGGACGGCTCGCACGGCGCCCACACGGAGATCCAGGCCGCCGAGGTCGCGGAGCTGCTCAAGTCCGCGTCCAGCGTCGTCATCACCCCCGGCTACGGCATGGCCGTCGCCAAGGCGCAGTACCCGGTCGCCGACCTGGTCGCCCGGCTCCGCGCCGCGGGCGTCGAGGTCCGGTTCGGCGTGCACCCGGTCGCGGGGCGGCTGCCCGGGCACATGAACGTGCTGCTGGCCGAGGCGAAGGTGCCGTACGACATCGTCCTGGAGATGGACGAGATCAACGACGACCTGGCCTCGACCGACGTCGTCCTGGTCATCGGCGCCAACGACACCGTGAACCCCGCCGCGCTGGAGGACCCGGGCTCGCCGATCGCCGGCATGCCCGTCCTCGAGGTGTGGAAGGCGAAGCAGGTCGTCGTGTTCAAGCGGTCGATGGCCACCGGCTACGCCGGGGTGCAGAACCCGCTGTTCTTCCGGGAGAACACGGCGATGCTGTTCGGCGACGCGAAGGACCAGGTCGAGCGCATCGTCGCGGCGCTCTGACAGGCGTTCACCGTCCGGTTGCCGAAGGTCCCACCGACGCACCGGACGGACCGCACTAGGCTGAGGTCGCAAACCCACCCGTTTGACGAAGGAGCACCATGGCCAGCATCGAGGCCGTCGGCGCCCGCGAGATCCTCGACTCGCGCGGCAACCCCACTGTCGAGGTCGAGGTCGCGCTCGACGACGGCACGATCGCCCGGGCCGGTGTGCCCTCGGGTGCCTCGACCGGTGCGTTCGAGGCCGTTGAGCGCCGGGACGGCGACAAGTCGCGCTACCTGGGCAAGGGCGTCGAGGACGCCGTCAACGCGGTGATCGACGAGATCGCCCCGGAGCTCATCGGCTTCGAGGCCACCGAGCAGCGCCTGGTCGACCAGGCCCTCATCGAGCTCGACGGCACCCCGAACAAGGGCAAGCTCGGCGCCAACGCGATCCTCGGCGTCTCGCTCGCCGTCGCGAAGGCCGCGGCCGACTCGGCCGACCTGCCGCTGTTCCGCTACGTGGGCGGCCCGAACGCCCACGTGCTGCCCGTCCCGATGATGAACATCCTCAACGGTGGGTCGCACGCCGACTCCAACGTCGACATCCAGGAGTTCATGGTCGCCCCGATCGGCGCGCCGACCTTCCGCGAGGCCCTGCGCACCGGCGCCGAGGTCTACCACTCCCTGAAGTCCGTGCTGAAGAGCAAGGGCCTGTCGACCGGTCTCGGCGACGAGGGCGGCTTCGCGCCGAACCTCGAGTCGAACCGCGCCGCCCTGGACCTGATCCTCGTCGCGATCGAGAAGGCCGGCTTCGTGCCGGGCAAGGACGTCGCGCTGGCCCTGGACGTCGCCGCCACCGAGTTCTTCAAGGACGGCGCGTACCAGTTCGAGGGCAAGGCGCTCGCGCCGGCCGAGATGATCGCGTTCTACGAGCAGCTCGTGGCGGACTACCCGCTGGTCTCCATCGAGGACCCGCTGTCCGAGGACGAGTGGGGCACCTGGTCCGAGCTCGTCACCAAGGTCGGCGACAAGGTGCAGATCGTCGGCGACGACCTGTTCGTCACCAACCCGGAGCGCCTGGCCAAGGGCATCGAGCTCAAGGCCGCCAACTCCCTCCTGGTCAAGCTGAACCAGATCGGCACCCTGACCGAGACGCTGGACGCCGTCACCCTGGCGCAGCGCAACGGCTTCACCACGATGACCTCGCACCGCTCCGGCGAGACCGAGGACGTCACCATCGCCGACCTGTCCGTCGCGACCAACGCCGGCCAGATCAAGACCGGTGCCCCGGCCCGTGGCGAGCGCATCAACAAGTACAACCAGCTGCTCCGCATCGAGGAGGAGCTGGACGACGCCGGCCGCTACGCCGGCCTGTCGGCCTTCCCCCGCTGGAAGGCCTGAGCCCCCAGGCTCTCGACCGGAGGCCGGTGACCCCGCACGGGGTCGCCGGCCTCCGGCGCGTCCGGGGGTCGGCGCGCCGGGGTGCGAGGCCGGGGCCCTCCGCGCGGGCCCCGGCACGGCCCGCGGCGTGTGGGGATCGTGTGCGCGCGCGGACACGGCCGGGTCGCCTGCCGGGTCGCGGGCGCGGCGCGGGGCACAATCGGGACCATGCCCGCCCCTCGTCGTCCCGCCGCGCCCCGCACCGGCGCCGACGACGACGCGACCCGCGGCGGCGACCGGCGCGGGGCGGCGCCGCGCACCCCGACGCCTCGCACGCCCGCGCCGCGCGACCCCGCGCCGCGCACCGCGAGCGTCCCGCGCTCGCCCGCGCCGGCCCCGCGCTCGGGCGGCACGCCCGCAGCCCGGACGCCCGCCGCCCGCACGCCCGCGACCCCGCGCACCGGCGCTCCGCAGCAGTCCGTCCCGCGCCCGGCCACCCCGCGCCCCAGCGCCTCGCGCGCCCGCTCCGCCCCGCCGCGCCCGGCCGCCGGGCGGCCCAGCAGCTCCCGGCCGGGCGGCCGCGGCGGCTCGGGCGGCGACCGCCGCGGGGCTCGCGCCGAGACCGTGCAGCAGCGGCTGCCGCGGCTGTTCACCGTGCGCGCGCTGGTCATGTTCGTGGTGCTGTCGATCGCGTTCGTCCTGGTGTTCCCGACGCTGCGGCAGTACCTCGACCAGCAGGTCCGGCTCGAGCAGCTCCGCGCCGAGGTGGCCGCCGCCGAGCAGGACAACGAGGACCTGCAGGCCGAGCTCGACCGGTGGTCCGACCCCGCCTACGTCGAGGCGCAGGCCCGCGAGCGGCTCGCGTTCGTCATGCCGGGGGAGCGCGCGCTGCGCGTCGCCGACCCCGAGGTCGTGCCCGACGACACCGCGACCGACCCGGCCGCGACCACCCCGGGCACCGTCGAGTCCGACGACCCGACCCGCCCCTGGTACGCCCAGCTCTGGGACTCCGTGCAGGTCGCGGGTGCGGCGGGCACGGGCGCGACCGGCTCGGCCGGCACCGGGACCGACGGGTCCGCGGGCACCGGCACGACGGGGGACAATGGGACCGCGCCGGACGGCACCGGGACCCAGGGGTCCGACGGGGAGCCGACGGCGCCGACCCCCTGACGCCGACCGCCCGAGGACCGCACGTGACCGACCTGCCCACCACCCCGGCGCCCTCGCTGCCCGACCCGGCCGAGGTGCCGCGCGCCCGGCACGACGCGCGAGAGGTGACCGAGGCGGACCTCGCCGTGCTGCGCGAGCAGCTCGGCCGGCCCGCGCGCGGCGTCGTCGGCGTCGCCGCCCGGTGCGCCTGCGGCCGGCCGCTCGTCGTCCGCACCGCGCCGCGGCTCGACGACGGCACGCCGTTCCCGACCACGTACTACCTGACGTGCCCGCCCGCCGTCGGCGCCGTGAGCACCCTCGAGGCCACCGGCCTGATGAAGGAGCTCACCGCCCGCGTGCAGTCCGAGCCGGAGCTCGCGGCGGCCTACCAGCGGGCGCACGAGGCGTACCTCGCCGACCGCGCCGAGCTCGGCGACGTGCCGGAGATCGCCGGCATCTCGGCCGGCGGCATGCCGACCCGGGTGAAGTGCCTGCATGTCGTCGTCGGGCACGCGCTCGCCGCCGGGCCGGGCGTGAACCCGGTCGGCGACGACGTGCTGCTGCGGCTGCGCGACGTGTGGCGCCCGGACCGCTGCACCTGCTGACGCCCGCAGGCCGGGTCCGCCGCCGCGGCGCGCGGCCCGCGCCCGGGATGGGATGATCTGTCGCGTGACGCGTGTGGCTGCCATCGACTGCGGGACCAACTCCATCCGGCTCCTCGTGGCCGACGTCGACGCGGAGGCGGGGACCCTCACGGACCTCGACCGGCGCATGGAGGTCGTCCGGCTCGGCCAGGGCGTCGACCGCACCGGCCGCATCGCCCCCGAGGCCATGGCCCGCACCCTGGACGCCACCCGCCGGTACGCGGACGTCTGCCGCGACCTCGGCGTCGAGGCCGTCCGGTTCGTGGCCACCAGCGCGTCGCGCGACGCCGAGAACCGCGACGAGTTCGTCGCCGGCGTCCGCGAGGCCCTGGGCGTCGAGCCCGAGGTCATCGGCGGGGTCGAGGAGGCCGCGCTGTCGTTCCGCGGCGCGACCGGCGTGCTCGGGGCGGCCCACGACGGCCCGTTCCTCGTCGTCGACCTGGGCGGCGGCTCGACCGAGGTCGTGCTGGGCGAGCGGGAGCCCGAGGCGGCGTACTCGATGGACGTCGGCTGCGTCCGGATCACCGAGCGCCACCTGCTGTCCGACCCGCCCACCGCCGAGCAGGTCGCCGCGGCCGAGGCCGACGTGCGCGCCGCGCTCGACGTCGGCGCGCAGCACGTGCCGCTCGGCCGGACCGCCACCCTGGTCGGCCTCGCGGGCTCGGTGACGACGATCACCGCGCACGCCCTGCGGCTGCCCGCCTACGACCGGGACGCCATCGACGGCGCGGTCCTCGCGGTCGACGACGTGGTCGCCGCGTGCGACGACCTGCTCGCCCGCGACCACGACGCCCGGTCGGCGCTCGGGTTCATGCACCCGGGCCGGGTCGACGTCATCGGCGCGGGCGCGCTGGTGTGGCGGGCGGTCGTCGAGCGCGTGCGGTCCGAGGTCGAGGCCTCGGGCGGCGCGCTGTCGGAGGTCGTCACGTCGGAGCACGACATCCTCGACGGCATCGCCTGGAGCGTCGCCGAGCGCGCGGGCGCCACCCGGGCCTGACCGCCCCAGCGCGGCGCCCGCCGCCTGCAGCGCCGATCCCGGCGGCGTGCGTGCTCGCGCTCTCCGGCGCCGAGATAGGACCTTCTCGCCGAGATAGGACCGTGCAGGGTCCTATCTCGGCGCGGAGGTCCTATCTCGGCGAGGCGGCGAGGCGGCGAGGGGGCGAGAGGGCCCGCAGGCCGGGCGACACGCCCGCGCGATCCGGTAGCGGACTTCGCCCGGTACTGCGCAATCTGTACTACCGTGGCTCCTGCGGGAGCCGAGGAGGGTCGGCTCCCGCACCAGACAGCGGGTGCCGCGGCCGACAGGGGGCCGACCGCGGCACCCGCCCCGCACCTGCGGCGCGCCGGACCACCCGGCGCCCGCGCCAGGGAGGCCCCGGGTGGACACGACCCAGCTGCTCAAAGGAGTGCTCGACGTGGCGGTGCTCGCCGTCGTCGCCGAGGAGGACGGGTACGGCTACGACGTCGTCCGCCGGCTGCGCGCCGCGGGGCTGGCCGAGGTCGGCGACGCGTCCGTGTACGGCACGCTCCGCCGGCTCTACTCCCAGGGCGCGCTGACGTCCTACGTGGTGCCCAGCGACGAGGGCCCGCACCGCAAGTACTACGGGATCAACGCGCAGGGCCGGGCGATGCTCGCCGCCCAGCGCAAGGACTGGCGCGAGTTCGCGGGGACGATGACCCGCCTGCTCGACGGGGAGGTGGCGGCGTGAGCGGGACCCAGGCCGGGGCGGGCCGCGCGGCCGCGCCCGCGACGGTGGCGGAGTACGCGGCGCGGGTGCGCGAGCACCTGGCGGGGATGCCCGCCGAGCAGGTGGACGACCTGACCGACGGGCTCGAGGCCGACCTCGCGGACGCCCTGGCGGACGAGGTCGCGCCGGCGGGGACCCGCGGCGACCTGATCGCGCTGTTCGGCCCGCCCGCCGACTACGCGCGCGAGCTGCGGGTCGCCGCGGGGCTGCCCGAGCCGGAGCCCGTGCCCGCGCGGCGCGGCCTGCGGGCGGGGCTCCGGGGGATGCGCGAGGACGTCCGGCGGACCGCGCTGCGCGCCACCGCGGGGATGCGCCGGCAGCCCTGGTGGCCGGGCGTGCGCGACTTCGGCCTCGCGGTGCGGCCGCTGTGGTGGCTGCTGCGCGCCTGGGTCGTCTACCAGCTGCTGCTCCAGCTGGCGGGCGGGCGGTACGCGGACGGCGGCGGCAAGGGCGGCTGGGTCCCGGCGGACCCGCCGACCTGGGTGCTGCTGACCGGGCTCGTCGTGGTGAGCGTGCAGTGGGGCCGCGGGCTGTGGCTGCCGCGGTCCGGGCGGTGGCTGCCCGCCGCGACCGGCGCGCTCGCCGTGGTGCTCCTCGTGCCGGCCGTGATCTGGGCGGGCGACGGCGCGGTGCGCTGGCAGACCCGGTACGAGACCGCCTACGTGGAGCAGTCGTCCGACGGCATCCCGCGGGAGGACGGCGTGTGGGTCGACGGGATGCAGGTGAGCAACCTGTTCGTCTACGACGCCGAGGGCAACCCGCTGCGGGACGTCCAGGTGTACGACGACCGGGGCCGGCCGGTGCGGACCACGACGGACGAGGGGTGGTCCACCTGGTCGCTGCCGGGCGTGACCGAGGACTGGAACTTCCTGCCCGCCGTGGACGAGGACGGCCGCACCCGGTGGAACGTGTACCCGCTGCTCGGGGCGCCGAACGCGGACTTCGACTGGGACGGCCTCGGCACGGACGAGTCCGCGCAGGATCCCGCGGACGTGCTGACCACCGACCCGCGCGTGCCGCCGCGCCCGTTCGCCAAGGCCCCTGCCGTGGTGGAGCGGCGGGCGGCGGAGGAGCCGGCCGGGACGCCGTCGACCGGCCCGTCCACCGGCTCGTCCACCGACGAGTCCGCCGGCCCCACCGCCGAGTCCGAGGCCGCCGCGACCGCCGCGCAGTCCAGCACCCGGGACGGAGGTCCCGGCGGCGCGGGCGCGACGGCCGCGGGGAGCGCCGGCACCGCGACTCCCTGACCGGGCCCGGTGCTCGAACCCGGGACTTTGTGCCCAGAATCACGTGGTCCCGGTTCGCCTCGGGCAAGTCATGGGACGTACCGTTGGACCTATGTCTGAGTCCACCGCCACGACCCTGGCGCCGCAGTCCGGGACCACGTCCCGCAAGGTGCCGCGCATCGTCATCCTCGGCGGCGGGTCCGTGGGGCTGTACTCGGCCCGCCGGCTCCGTCGTCGCCTGGGCAACCGGGAGGCCGCGATCGTCGTGGTCGACCCGCGCCCGTACATGACCTACGCCCCGTTCCTGCCCGAGGCCGCCGCCGGCTCGATCGACGCGCGCTACGTCGTCGCGCCGCACCGCCGCGCGCTCAAGGGCATCGACTCGCTCCAGGGCAAGGTCTCCGAGATCAAGCACGCGGAGCGCAAGGTCCAGATCACGCCCGAGGAGGGCGACCCGTACTGGATCACGTACGACCACCTGATCGTCGGCCTCGGCTCGGTCGCGCGCACGCTGCCCATCCCGGGTCTCGCGGAGCAGGCGATCGGCTTCAAGAACGTCGAGGAGGCCATCGCCGTCCGCAACCACGTCCTGGGCCGGATCGACCGCGCGTCGTCCACCTGGGACGCGGACCTGCGCCGCCGGATGCTGACCTTCACGTTCGTCGGCGGCGGGTTCGCCGGCGTCGAGGCGATCGCCGAGGTCGAGGACATGGCCCGCGACGCGGTCAAGCACTACCCGTCGCTGAGCGCCGAGGACCTGCGCTTCGTGCTGGTCGAGGGCTCGCGCCGCATCCTCCCCGAGGTCTCCGAGGAGCTCGGCGGCTACACCCTCGAGCAGCTGCGCAAGCGCGGCATCGAGGTGTACCTCTCCACCTTCCTCAACTCCTGCGTCGACGGCCACGTCGTGCTCTCGGACAAGACCGAGTTCGACTCCGAGACCATCGTGTGGACCGCGGGCGTCAAGGCGAACCCGGTCCTGCAGAACTCGGACCTGCCGCTCGACAAGATGGGCCGCGTCACCACGCTCGCGACCCTGCAGATCGTCGACGCCGACGGCCACGTCGTCCCGGACGCGTACGCCGCCGGTGACTGCGCCGCGGTGCCGGACCTGTACAACCCGGGCTCGTTCTGCCCGCCGAACGCCCAGCACGCGATCCGCGAGGCGACCCACCTGGCGGACAACCTGGCCCGCGTCCTGCGCAGCGCCGAGCCGACCGACTACAAGCACAAGAACATCGGTGCGGTCGCGTCCCTCGGCATGTACAAGGGCGTCGCCCAGTTCCTGGGCAAGATCAAGGTCCGCGGCTTCTTCGCCTGGGTCCTGCACCGGTCGTACCACGTCATGGCGATGCCGACGCTGAACCGCAAGATCGCGATCATGTCCGGCTGGACCGCGAACCTGCTGTGGCGCCGCGAGACGGTGGCCCTCGGCTCGATCCACGACCCGCGCGCCGAGTTCCGCGCCGCGTCCGTGCCGCCGAAGCCGAAGCCCGAGGCCGCGCCCGCCGCCGCCCCGGCCAAGGACGAGGACCACGCCGCGGTGCCCGGCGCCGAGGCGAAGCCCTCCGGCGCGGAGAAGGCCGACGACACGTCGCCGGCCGACGGCTCGCCCGCCGAGGCGAAGCCGGCCGCCAAGGCCTGACGCGCGCCGCACGGCCCGCAGCACCGGAGCCCGTCCACCCCGCGAGGGTGGGCGGGCTCCGTCGTGCTGGCAGGATGGGCGCGGCCCCCGTAGCCCAACCGGCAGAGGCAGCCGGCTTAAACCCGGCACAGTGCGGGTTCGAACCCCGCCGGGGGCACCCTCGCGGTCCGCCGGTCACCCAGCGGCCCGCGGCGGGCGTCGGCGGAAAACCCGGCGACACCGCCCCGCCGCCTCGGGAATCATCCGGAGCGTCCGGGACGTTGGTCCCGACGTGCGCCTCCCTCGGGCGTCCGCCGGCCCCGCCGCGGACCCGCTCGCGCGCACCTCACCGCCGACCCCACCCGCGAGGGAGACCTATGACCACGCACGACGACACCGCCCTGCGCGACCGCGCGCCGGGCGACGGCGCCGGGCCGGCCGCCACGACCGCCGCGCCGGCGCCCGCCGCCCCTGCGCCCGTCCGGCTCGCCCCCGGCGACCGCACCCTCATCGGCCTGCTGCTCGTCGCCGGCTTCACCGTCATCCTCAACGAGACCGCGATGGGCGTCGCCCTGCCGGTCCTCATGCAGGAGATGGGCGTGACCGCCGCGACGGGCCAGTGGCTGACCACGGGCTTCATGCTGACGATGGCCGTCGTCATCCCGGCGACCGGCTGGATCATGAACCGGTTCCGGCTGCGGCCGATCTTCATCACCGCGATGTCGCTGTTCGTCGCGGGCACCGCGCTCGCCGCCGCCGCGCCGGGGTTCGGCGTGCTGCTCGCGGGCCGCGTCGTCCAGGCGAGCGGCACCGCGGTGATGCTCCCGCTGCTGATGACGACCGCCCTCACCCTCGTCCCGCCGAGCATCCGCGGGCGCACGATGGGCACGATCTCGATCGTCATCTCGGTGGCCCCGGCCATCGGCCCGACGATCTCCGGCCTCGTGCTGTCCCAGCTGTCCTGGCGGTGGATCTTCCTGGTCATGCTGCCGATCGCGGGGATCGCGCTCGCGCTCGGCGCGTGGAAGGTCCGGGACGTCACCGAGCCGTCCGACCACCGCCTCGACGTGCTGTCGCTGCTGATGTCAGCCGTCGGCTTCGGCGCGCTGATCTTCGGCCTGTCCAGCATCGGCGAGTCCGCCGGCGGGCACACCGTCGTCGCGCCGTGGATCCCGATCGCGGTCGGCGTGCTGGCCCTCGCGGCGTTCGCGCTGCGGCAGGTGCGGCTGCAGGGCACCCACGACGGCCCGCTCATGGACCTGCGGGTGTTCACCCGGCGCTCGTACACCGTGTCCGCGCTGGTGCTGATCGTCGGCTTCATGGCGATGTTCGGCGCCCTGATCGTGCTGCCGATCTTCCTGCAGGACGTCCTGGCGCTCGGCACGCTCGAGACCGGCCTGCTGCTGCTCCCGGGCGGCCTGGTGATGGGCGCGCTGTCGCCGCTGGTCGGCCGGCTCTTCGACCGGTTCGGTCCGCGGCCGCTGGTGACGCCGGGCGTGCTCGCGCTGAGCGTCGCCCTGTGGCTGCTGTCCACCCTGCACCCGGGTACCCCGGCGGGGGCGGTCGTCGCCGTGCACACGCTGCTCAGCATCGGGCTGGCGTTCATGATCACGCCGCTGTTCACCTCGGCGCTCGGCTCGCTGCCGCGCGACCTGTACGGGCACGGCAGCGCGATCGTGAACACCCTGCAGCAGCTCGCCGGTGCCGCGGGCACCGCGCTGTTCATCACGGTGCTGTCCACCACGACCGCCGCGCGGCTGGAGGCGGGCGCCGACGTGCTCACCGCCACCGCGGCGGGCGTGCGCGGGGCGTTCCTGTGGGGCGGCGTCGTCGCGCTGGTCGCGCTGGTCGTCTCGCTGTTCGTCCGGCGCCCGCCGGCCGACGCCGAGGCGCCGGTCGCGATGCACTGAGCGCGCCGCCGCCGCGCGCCGCCACGACGGCCCGGGTCCCCGTGCGGGGCCCGGGCCGTCGTCGTCCGCCCGGCGGTACCCGTCCTAGCGGTACCCGTCCCAGACGGGCGCCGGGTAGAGCACGCGCTCGAACTTCGCCCACTCGGTCACCAGGTCGACCGCCGGGCGACGGAACGACCGGATCTGCAGCCCGTCCATGGCCTCGATCGTCATCTCCACCAGGTCCCGCTGCCCGTCGAACGGGCCGACCTCGGGCGGGAGCCGCCAGGTGAACCCGCGGTAGAACCCCCACACCTGGTCGGGGCGGTCGAGGAAGTACGGGTGCGCGGGGTGCTCCGGCGACGACGCCTCGACCCCGAGCACCGTGTACAGCCGGAGCAGCTCCGGGCGCGCGGCGTTGAAGGAGACGAGGAACCGGAAGTAGCCCGGCAGCGAGATCCCGTCGGGGTGCGTCGCCGCCGGGTCGCCGGTCGCCACGTAGTCGTCCGGCGTGCCGCGCCGGTCGTACAGCTGCGAGACGACCAGCTCCAGGAGGCCCTCCTTGGAGCCCACGTGGTGCAGCAGGCCCGCCTGCGTGAGCCCGACCTCCTGCGCCACGTCGGCGAGCGCCATGCCGGTGAACCCGTGCCGCGCGATCAGGCGCGTGGCCGCGTCCAGGATCTGCGCCTGGCGCTGCTCGGGGGTCAGGCGGACCCGGCGGCGCACCGCCGGCGGGTCCTGCTGCTGCGTCGTCACGTCTCCTGCTTCCGTCCGGGCCGTCCTCGCGCACGACCCTAGCCGTGCGCGAGGACCGTCCCGGGTCAGGACTCCAGGACCACCAGGTCCCAGGCCCCGATCACCAGCTCGTCGCCCGCGGCCACCGCCGCGCCGTCCGCCAGCACCGAGCGGCCGGCCACCGGCGCCGCGACCGTCACCGGGTCCGCCGAGTAGTTGAGCAGGTACGTGACCGCGTTCCCCGCGGCGTTCGTGCCGCGGCGGACCGACACCGTGCCGGCCAGGTCCTGCGCCCAGTCCGCGATCCCCGCGTCCCGGACGGCGAGCGTCAGCGCCGCGCGGAGCAGCTCCGGCGAGGTCATCGTGCCCAGGTGCAGGGACGACCCGTCGCCGACCCGGTTCCGGGTGATCGCCGCGTACGACCCCCAGGCCGGGTGGTCGTAGGACGCCAGCACCTCCGCCCCCCGCGGGTTCAGCAGCTCGAGGAACGCCTGCGCCCCGGCCGCCGCGCCCTCGGTCGCGCCCGGCACCGCGGCGAGGTCGCCGTGCAGCGCCAGGCCGACGCCGTCGCCGGGCACCGTGTACTGGTTGTAGGTCACGCCGGTGACCTCGGTGAGCCCGTGCGGCGCGGTGTCGTGCCACACCTGCACGTACTCGTCCGCGACGGCGGTGCGGAACGTCGTCACCAGGTGGCCGCCGCCGCGCACGTACGCGTCCAGCCGGTCGACCGTCGCCTGCGGGGCCGCGTAGAGCACCGGCGCCACCAGGAGGTCGTACCGGGCGAGGTCCTCGTCGTCGACCGACACGAAGTCGACCTCGACGTTCAGGTCGAACAGCGCGTCGTACACCCAGCGCAGCACGTCGTTGTAGCCGATCGACGAGCCGAACACGCCGTCGATGAACCCGACCTCGATCGTGAACCACTTCAGCGCGGTCAGCGCCTCGTTGCTCACCATGATCGCCGCGCGGTTGTGCTTGCGCAGGTGGATGAGCGACGAGCCGACCCGCTGCGCCTCGCGGCCGAAGACGCCGGCCTCCTCGTACGTCGGGTTGCTCTGCAGGTCGTGCGACAGCAGACCGCGCCAGTAGGTCTCGAAGGAGTGGTGGATCGAGTGCCAGTGCCAGTACATGAGGCCGTCGGCCCCGCTGGCCAGGTGGCTGTACGCCTGCAGCCGCAGCTGGCCGGGGTAGGGGAGCCAGCCGAGCTGGCCCTGCGCCTGCGTCTCCAGCACCAGGTAGTTCGCGCCGCCCTTGATCGAGCGGGTCATGTCGCCGCCGAACGCGATCTCCTTGCCCGTGAGCCGGGACTGCGTCGGGTGGTAGATGTCCACGCCCGCGATGTCGACGGTCGGGGCGGCCTTGAAGTGGTCGACGGCCGGCTGCAGGCCGTACGACCAGCCCGGCGTCCAGTCGAAGTCGAAGTTCTGGGTGACCCACTGGTCCGCGCGGGCGTACTCGCGCACGATCCCGGCCTGCCAGCCGAGGAACTCCTCGACCAGGCGGCGGCGGAACTTGTCGAACTCGGCGCCCAGCGAGCCGTTGATCGTGCCGCGGACGTCCGGGAAGTCCTCCCAGGCGTCGACGCGGTTCGACCAGTAGTCCAGCCCGAACGCCGCGTTGAGCGCGTCCAGGTCGCCGCCGAACTCCTCGCGGAGGTGCTTGATGAACCGGCGCTGCACCGCGGGGCCGGCCGTCTCGTGGTACTTGGTCTCGTTGTCGATCTGGAACCCGATGACGCCGGGGCGGTGCGCGGTGCGCTCCATGAGCCGCCGGATGACCCGCTCGGCGTGGAACAGGTACGTCGGGTTCGTGATGTCCATGATCTGCCGCGCGCCGTACCGGCCCTCGCCCGCGCGGGTGGTCGCGAGCACGTCCGGGTGCGACTGCACCAGCCACGCCGGCACCGCGTACGTCGGCGTCCCGACGATGACGTGGATCCCCGCCGCCTCGAACGCGTCCAGGGCGCGGTCGACGTGCGTGAAGTCGAAGACGCCGGGCTGCGGCTCGAGCGTGCTCCACGTCGACTCGGCGATGCGGACAACCGTGACGCCGGCCGCCTTCATCATCTCGACGTCCGTCTCGATCCGGTCCGTCGGCATGTACTCGTCGTAGTACGCCGCACCGAACAGGAGCTCGTCCACCGGTTCACCCTTCGTCGCGCGAAGCCGGGCGCCTGCGCGCGGCGCGGGTCCGGCCGGTCACAATCGGACCGGCCGCCACTCTACCTACCGGTTGGTAGGTAAGACCAAGTCCGCTGGTCGCGGGGGTGGCGCCCGCGGTCGGGGAGCCCCCAGATGCCGGGGCGCCCGGCCCGGCAGAGGATCGAGATCCCGGCCGTGCAGCCACGTCGCGGCGGGCGCGGCCCCGAGGCCGCCCGGAGGAGGGAGTCCCAGCATGCGCGCAGTCGTCTACCGCGGTCCGCAGCAGGTCGAGGTCGTCGAGGTCCCCGACGCCCGGATCGAGCAGCCCACCGACGTGCTCGTCCGGATCACCACCACCAACATCTGCGGGTCCGACCTGCACATGTACGAGGGGCGCACCACCGTCGAGGAGGGCAAGGTCCTCGGCCACGAGAACATGGGCGTCGTCGAGGAGGTCGGGCCCGCCGTCACCCGCATCCAGGTCGGCGACCGGGTCAGCGTGCCGTTCAACATCGCGTGCGGCACCTGTCGCAACTGCCTGCAGGGCTGGACGTCGTTCTGCCTGCGCACCAACCCGCTCGAGGGCATGGTGGGCGCGGCCTACGGCTACGCGAACATGGGCCCCTACGACGGCGGGCAGGCGGAGTACCTCCGGGTGCCCTACGGCGACGTCAACCTGCTCGAGCTCCCGCAGGGGACGGAGCACGAGAACGACTTCACGATGCTCAGCGACATCTTCCCGACCGGCTGGCACGGCACCGAGCTGGCGCGGATGCAGCCCGGCGACGACGTCGCGGTGTTCGGCGCCGGGCCCGTCGGGCTCATGGCCGCGCACAGCGCGCTCATCCGCGGGGCGTCCCGCGTGTTCGTCGTCGACAAGGAGCCCGACCGGCTGCGGCTCGCCGAGAGCATCGGCGGCATCGGGATCGACTTCTCCGCGGGCGACCCCGTCGAGCAGATCATGGACGCCACCCGGGGGCGCGGCACCGACTGCGGCGTCGAGGCCGTCGGCTACCAGGCGCACGACCCGTCCGGGGACGAGCACCCCGAGCTGGTGCTGGACAACCTCGTCGCCACGGTGCGCGCGACCGGGGGCATCGGCGTGGTCGGCGTCTACGTGCCCGAGGACCCGGACGCCGCGGACGAGGGCGCGAAGCAGGGCCGGATCGGCTTCGACTACGGCACCTTCTTCACCAAGGGCCAGCACATGGGCACCGGCCAGGCGCCCGTCATGCGGTACAACCGCCAGCTGCGCGACCTCATCGTCGCCGGGCGCGCGACGCCGTCGTTCATCGTGTCCCACGAGCTGCCGCTCGACCAGGCCGCCGAGGGCTACCGCCGGTTCGACGACCGCGAGGACGGCTGGACCAAGGTGCTGCTGCGCCCCGGCCAGGCGGCCTGACCGGCGCATCTGGTCCCGGGGGGGGGGGGGGGGACCGCCCCGGGGGGGGACCCAGGACCGAGGGGGGAAGCCGAAGGGGTGTTCAGGGTT
>NZ_JBYTEP010000009.1:20468-89968 GCF_058792015.1 Cellulomonas sp. EB106-03-03-XG116 | reverse complement strand
CCCCCCCCCCAGATCAGGCGCCATGTCTCGTGGGCTGGGAGATGTGGAGAAGAGACCGGCCCCCGGCCGCGCGGGCGGACACTGACGGCCTGTGCAGCGCTGCGCAGCGTGCTCCCACCACGTCAGGACCGCACCATGGCCACCCGAGGGTCCGACGAGGTCGTGCGGGTCGACGCCGACGCCTCGTTGGACGCGCTGATCCACACGCTGACGCGCCACGCCGCCCGCACACTGGGCGTCGAGGCCTCCGCGTGCTCTGCCGCGACCGTCCGAGGCTGCGACCGGTGGCTCTCGGCCGCCTCCGTCGCGGTGGCCCGGTGCGACGCCGTGCAGGACCGGCACCGGCTCGGGCCGCGGTACCTGGTCCGGTCGACCGGGGCCCCGGTGACCGTCCCGGACGTCGCCGCCGACGACCGGTGGCCGGTGTGGAGCCACGCCTGCCGGGTGCAGGGCTTCCGCTCGGCGCTCGTCGTGCCGGGCACCTACGGGCACGTGACCGTGCACCTGTCCCTCTACTCGCCGGCCACGCCGGACTGGTCCGGGGTGACGCCGCGCGCGCTCGGGCTGGCGCACGGCATCGCGGCCGTCGTCGCCGCCCGGGACGAGATCATCGAGCTCGCGCAGACGATGGACGACCTGCTCGCCGGCAGCCGGTCGCGGGTCGTGCTCGACCGCGCGGTCGGGGTCGTCATGGCCCAGCGCGGCTGCGACGCGTCCGAGGCGCTCGCGCACCTCAGGTCCCTGTCCGCGACCGGGGACCCGCGCGAGGTGGCGGCGGCGCTGGTCGCGGGGGCGATCGGGGTCGGTGGTCCGTCCGGCGGCCCCGGCGCGGGCGAGCCGGCGGCGGGCCTGGTCGGGCAGCGGGACGAGCCCGCGCCGCGCGGCGGCGCCGGGTCGGCCGCGGGCGAGCCGACCGTCGGCGGGCACGTCGTGGACGCCCCTGCGACCGGGCGCCCGGCGTCGGTCGGCTGACCGGCCCCGGCGGGCTCGGTACAGTCCGAGGGTGCCCACCCCGCCCGACGACGCGACCGTGCCCCGCGCCCCCGTGCACCTCGACGGCGGCGACCTCGGCTGCGCCCGGCTCCTCGTGCTGCTGCGGGCCCGCGCCCGGGAGCTGCCGCCCGGCACCGTCGTGCACCTGACGACGTCGGACCCGGTGGCGCCGATCGACCTGCCGGCGTGGTGCCGGATGACCGGCCACCGCTACCTCGGACCGGTGCCGGACGGGCCGCCGCCCGCGACGTACGCGATCGAGGTCGCCGCGGACGCGCGCCCCACGGACCCGGACCGTCCCTGGCACGTGGCCACGGGCGCCTGAGCCCTCAGTCCAGCCCCGCGGCCGCCTCGGCGTCCTCGATCCCGCGCAGCCAGTCGCGCTTGCCCGCGCGCCAGCCCTCGTCGTCGGCCCCGAGCCGCCAGTAGCCCGAGATCGACAGGTCGGCCTTGCCGAGCCCGCGCTCGACGCGCAGGTACCGCCGCAGGTCGCGCACGGAGCCCGCCTCGCCGTGCACGAACGCGTGCACGCGCCCCACCGGCCAGGGCAGGGCCCGCACGGCCTCGACGAGCCGCGCGCCGGGGGCGGCGTCGCCGGCGTGCACCCAGTGCAGGGCGATGCCGTCGGGGACGTGCAGGGGGATCTCCTCGGCGCGGTCGTGCACCTCGAGGACGGCGTGCCCGGAGGCCGCGCCGCCGAGCCGCTCCAGCGCGACGGCGATCGCGGGCAGCGCCGAGGCGTCGCCGGCGAGCAGGTGGTGGTCGGCGGTGAGGTCGGGGGAGTAGCCCCCGCCCGGGCCCACCACGACGACCTCGTCCCCGGGCGAGGCGGTCGCGGCCCAGGGTCCGGCGATGCCCTCGGCCCCGTGCACGACCAGGTCGATCGTGAGGGTGAGCTCGAGGTCGTCGAAGCCCCGCACGGTGTAGGTCCGCATCCGCGGCTGGTGCTCGGGCGGCAGGGCCGCGCGGGCGGCCTCCATGTCGACGCGGCCGTCGGGGGTGGTCCAGGTGGCGAGGACGTCGGCGCCGGAGGCGGTCGTGCCCACGCCGGGCAGGAACACCAGCTTGACGTAGGAGTCGGCGTGCGGGGACGGCGCGAAGCCGGCGACTCCGGGGCCGCCGAGGGTGACCCGGACGAGCGCCGGGCTGAGGTGCTCGGCGCGGACGACGGTGGCGCGCAGGGCGGTCCGCGGCGGGCGGCGCGGGGTGGTCACGGGCTCGGTCGAGGTCACGCGGGGAGCACCTTCCAGTGGTTCGAGGTGCCGGACGGGTCGGCGTGCGGTGGACGCGCGGCCCGGGGGCGTGGCCGGTGCGTCGGGTCGAGCGTAGGTGGTCGGCAGCGGCGCGTCACGCGCGGGAGACGCGCGTCTCACCGGCTGCCGTGCGCGCGTCCCCAGGTGTCGACGTCGGCGTTGAGCCGGGTGAGCAGGCGCGCGAGGTCGGCCCGGTCGTCGGCGGACCAGCGGTCGAGGACCTCGCCGTACAGCCGCGCGCGGACCTCACGGGTGCGCTCGAGGCCCTCCAGGCCGGCCTCGGTGGGCCGGACCAGCGTGACCCGCCCGTCGCTGGCGTCGGCGGTGCGGACGACCTGCCCGGCCTGCTCCATCGCGAGCACCTGCCGGGTGACGGTCGACGGGTCGAGCCGCAGGGCGTCGGCGATGGCGTTGACGCTCGTGGGGCCCTCCTCGGCGAGGACGCCGAGGACGAGGTAGGCGGAGCGCTCGATCTCGCCGCGGGCGCGCGCACCGGCGCGGCGGGTCCGGTCGGACAGCCGCAGCAGCATGGCCACCTGGGCCTCGATCGTGCGCAGGGAGTCGTCCGGCTGCATGGTCACCTCGTCCTCGGGTCGGCCCCGGAAGTCTGCCACGTCCGGCCGGGCCATAAGCCTGTATAGTACAGATATACCCGACGACGACTTCCCGAGGACACCCATGCCCAGCCGGCACCCCGAACCGAACAAGACCGCCATCTACGCCACGGCCCTGACCGCGTTCTTCGCGATCGCGGGCATCGCCGTGGTCGACCCGATCCTCCCGGTGATCGGCGAGGAGATCGGCGCCTCCACCTGGCAGATCGAGCTGCTGTTCACCGCGTACCTGGTCGTGATGGCGGTGGGCATGATCCCCGCGGTCATCGCCACCGGCCGGTACGGCTACCGCAAGGTGCTCGCGACGGGCGTGACCGTGGTCGCGGCCGCCGCCGTGCTCGCCGCGCTCTCCGGCAACATCCTCGAGCTGGCGGTGCTCCGCGGCCTGTGGGGCCTCGGCAACGCCATGTTCTTCGCGACCGCGATGGTGCTGCTGGTCGCGCTGGCCACCGACCGCGAGTGGGTGGTCGAGCTGTTCGAGACCTGCGTCGGCCTCGGCTTCGCGGTCGGCCCGCTGATCGGCGGCCTGCTCGGCCAGATCTCCTGGCGGGTGCCGTTCGCCGCGTGCGGCGTGTTCATGCTGATCGCGCTGGCGATGTCGGTCACCCGGCTCCGCGACCCGCAGGACCCGCCGTCGGCGCTGACGCTGCGCGACGTCTGGCAGCCGTTCCGCCGCCCGGCGTTCCGCACGCTGTGCGTCGTGACCGCCGCCTACAACTTCGTGTTCTTCGTGGTGCTCGGCTACACCCCGGTGTTCCTCGGCCTGGACGTGATCCCGCTCGGCCTCGTCTTCACCGCCTGGGGCATCGGCCTGGCCGTCGGCATCCTGGTGGTCGGCCACCGGCTGGCGCACCGGATCGGCGCGGTGGCGACGGTGGGCGTGGCGATCGCGGGCCTGCTCGTCGCGCTCGTGCTCCTCGCGACGAGCGCCGGGACGGCCGAGTCCGTCGTGGTGCTGGTGCTCGCGGGCGTCTGCATGGGCATCGCGAACGCGAACCTGACGGACCTGGCCCTCGGCCTCGGCGGCGCCGAGCGGCGCACCACGACTGCGGCGTTCAACCTGGTCCGCTGGGGCTTCGCGGCCCCGGCACCGGTGATCGCGGGCCTGCTGCACCCGGTGAGCGCGACCGCCCCGTACTGGGTCGGCGCGGCGGTGCTGCTGATCGGCGTGGTCGCGTTCGCGTGGAAGGGCCGCGCCATGGCGGCGGCCGTCGGCGAGCGGCTGCCGTTCCGGCAGTGGGACCGCGCGGCGCGCGCCGTCGAGGGCGCGCCCGAGGAGGCGCTGGGCGAGGTCTGACCCCGGCCGGGCCGGACCCGGCGCCCACGCGGTGCCGGGTCGGTGCCGGGTCAGCGCCCCACGAGCCCCGCCTCGTAGGCGAACACCACCGCCTGCACCCGGTCCCGCACCCCGAGCTTCGCGAGGATCCGCCCCACGTGGGTCTTCACGGTGGCCTCGGACAGGAACAGCCGCTCGGCGACCTCGGCGTTCGACAGGCCCTCGGCGACGGCGAGCAGCACCTCGCGCTCGCGCTGGGTCAGCTCGTCCGCCCGGGCGTCGCCGCGCGGCGCCGGGGCGGCCTGCTCGCTCGGCAGCTCCTCGGCGAACAGCTCGAGCATCCGCCGGGTCACCCGCGGGGAGACGACGGCGTCGCCGGTCGCGACGGCGCGGATGGCGGCCGTGAGCTCGGCGGGGCGGGCGTCCTTGAGCAGGAACCCGCTCGCGCCGGCCCGCAGGGCGGCGAACGCGTACTCGTCCAGGTCGAACGTGGTGAGGATGAGCACCCGGGACCGGGACCCGGCGGCGACGATCCGCTCGGTGGCCTCGATCCCGTTGGTACCGGGCATCCGGACGTCCATCAGCACGACGTCGGGGTCGAGCGCGGCGATCTGCCGCAGCGCCTCGGCGCCGTCGCCCGCCTCGCCGACGACGGTGAGGTCGTCCTCGTCGTCGAGCACGAGGCGGAAGCCCATGCGCAGCAGGGGCTGGTCGTCCACCAGCAGGACGCGGATCGGCGCGGCGGCCGTGCCGTCGTCGGTCGGGGTCACGCGGGCTCCTCGGTCGGGGCGGGTCGTGCGGGTGCGCCGGACGGCGCGGGCGGTGCGGGCGGGGCCGGAGGTACCGGCGTGGCGAGGTCGTCGGTGCGCAGCTCGACGTGCACCCGCCACCCCGTCCGGTACGGCCCGGCGGCCACGGAGCCACGGTAGACCGCGGCGCGCTCGCGCATGCCGACCAGCCCGCGGCCGCCGCGCGCCGCCGGCGTCGCCGGGACCGCCACCGCGACCCCCTCGGCGTCGGTGCGGGCGGCGAGCGGGTCGTCGCGGCGGTCGGCCAGCCGCTCGCCCAGGCGGCTCAGCCGGCCGGGCTCGGACCCGGCGTCGGCCACCGGGTCGGCCACGCCGCCGTCGTCGACGACCTCGATGCCCACCCGCCCGGCGCCGTGCCGGACGAGGACGTCCACCCGGGCGCCGCCGCCGGCGTGCCGCAGGGCGTTGGTCAGGGATTCCTGCACCACCCGGTACACCGTCAGCGCGAGGGCGGCGTCGCCCGGCAGGGCGGGTCCGGCGGTGGTCAGGTGCACGGTGAGCCCGGCCGCGCGGAACTGCTGGACCAGCGACTCCAGGTCCTGGGAGCCGGGCTGCGGCTCGAGCGGGACGTCGGCCCCGCGCAGCACGCCGAGCATCCGGCGCATGTCGGCGAGCGCCGCGCGCCCGGTCTCCGACAGCAGGTCGAGCGCGGCGACGGCCTCGTCGGGGGACCGGCGGACGGCGACCCGCGCGCCGTCCGACAGGGCGATCATCACCGTCAGGCCGTGCGCGACGACGTCGTGCATCTCGCGGGCGATCCGGGTCTGCTCGGCGGCGGCGGCCAGCTTCGCGTGCTGCTCGCCGGCGTCCACGAGCTGCTGGTGCCGCGCGACCAGCGCGCGGGTGTGCAGGCGGCGGCTGCGGACGTTGGCGCCGACCGCCAGGGCGACGAGCCCCGCGACCAGGATCGACCCGATGTCGATGCTCAGCCCGGAGTCGTCGGGCCGGAGCGCCGCGCCCCACAGCAGGAACGCGCCGAGCACCGCGAGGCTCGCGGCGCCCAGCAGGATCCAGCCCTGGCGCTGCGGCCGGGTGGCCGCCACCACGTACAGGCCCAGGGCGAGCGCGACGTCGCCCGCCCCGACGGACCCCGTGAGCAGCACCTGCAGCACGGTCGCCGCGCCCAGGGCGGCGGTGATCCGCACGGGCCAGCGCCGGCGGAACCAGAGCGCGGCCAGCGCGAGCACGGTGAGCGCGAGCGAGAGCGCCGCCGCGCCGCCCGACAGCCGCACGGTGTCCTGCGCCACGCCCACGTTCGGGCCCCGCCCGTCGACGACAGGGCCGACGGCGGAGATCGCCGACAGGGCGAAGAACGCGCACACCAGGACGTCCGACGCGCGGGGGTGCAGGGCGAAGAACCGGCGCACCCGACCGAGCCGCCGGGCGTCCAGCTCGGTGAACGCGGCGGGCGCGGGGTCCGGTGCGGTGCTCAGCGGGTCCTCCGGGGGTCGGGCGCCCGGGTGGGGCGGTGCGGCCGGGGCCGCGGGAGAGGGGCGACGGGAGACGGCGGCGGCCCCGTCCCGGGTCCGGGACGGGGCCACCCTAGGGTGCCGGCGCGGGTCAGGCGTCGCGGCGGCGCACCAGGACGAGCGCGGCCCCGAGGAGCACGACGCCCCACGCGATCAGCACGGCGTAGCCCTGCCACGGCGTGAGCACCGCGACGTCGCTGGCCGCCCGGAGCGCGTCGATGCTCTCGGTCGAGGTCGACAGCACCTGGAAGCCGGCGTTGGACGGCAGGAACGGCGCCGTCTCGGCGAGCACGCGGATGTTCGGGAACGCCGAGAACAGCGTCTCGACGACCAGGAACACGCCGAACACCGTGGCGAGCGCGGCGGCGGACACCCGCAGCAGCGCGCCGATCGCGAACGAGAACAGCGCGACGCCCATGAGGTAGAGCGGCATCGCGATCAGCACCCGGCGGTGGATCTCGTCGGACAGGTCGATCGCGTAGGCGTCCCCGAGCGACGGGGTGATCAGCGCCCAGGACAGCAGCGTGGCCAGGGCGCCGGTGACGAAGGCGACGACGAGCACGACGACGCCCTTGGCGAGGACCGCGTCCACCCGCCGGGGTGCGGCGGCGAACGTGGAGCGGATCGAGCCGGTGGAGTACTCGCCGGTGATCGCCAGGACGGCGAGCACGGAGATCACGAGCTGGCCGATCATGATGCCGCTCTGGACGAAGCTCGGCCCGACGGTCGAGCCGGACATCCCCAGCTCCTCGGGGTTCACGTTCTGCAGGGTGAAGTACGTGCCCATCCAGGTGAAGCCCGCCTGGGCGAGCACCGTGATGATCACGACCCACCAGGTCGAGCGGAGGGTCCACAACTTGATCCACTCGGAGCGGACGAGCTTCGGGAAGGTCACCCGGGGCGCGTCCACGCGCGTGCGGACGGGTGCGGTCGCGGTCGCGGCGCTCATCGCCGGGCCTCCTCGGGGAGCGGGGTGGTCGCGGCGTCGGCGGAGCCGGCCGCGGTGGAGTGGTACTCGACCGCGTCCGCGGTGAGCGACATGTAGGCGGACTCCAGCGAGGCCTGCACGGGGGTCAGCTCGTGCAGCACCAGGCCGTTCGCGGCGGCGAGCTCGCCGACCGCCTGCGCGTTCGCGCCGGTGATCTCGAGCAGCCCCGCCTCGACCGAGGTCACGGTGACCTCCGGCGCGGCCAGCAGCTCGGCCAGCCGGGACGCGTGCGGGCTGCGCACCCGCACGGACTTCCCGGAGGCGGCCGAGACGATCTCGTCGACCGGGGCGTCCGCGATGATCTTGCCGCGGCCGATCACGAGGATGTGGTCCGCGGTCAGCGCCATCTCGCTCATCAGGTGCGAGGACAGGAACACCGTCCGGCCCTCGGAGGCGAGGTGCTTGACCAGGTTGCGCACCCACAGCACGCCCTCGGGGTCGAGGCCGTTGACCGGCTCGTCGAGGATGAGCGTGCGCGGGTCGCCGAGCATGGCCGCCGCGATGCCGAGGCGCTGGCCCATGCCGAGCGAGAAGCCGCCGACCCGCTTGCCGGCGACCTGGCCGAGCCCGGTCATCTCGATGACCTCGTCGACGCGCTTGCGGCCGATGCCGTGCGTGGCGCCGAGGGCGCGGAGGTGGTTGGTCGCCGAGCGGCCGGAGTGCACGGCCTTCGCCTCGAGCAGCGCGCCGACCTCCGTCAGCGGCGACCTCAGCTGCGCGTACGGGCGGCCGTTGACGGTGACGGTGCCGGACGTGGGCCGGTCGAGGCCCATGATCATCCGCATCGTGGTCGACTTGCCGGCGCCGTTCGGGCCGAGGAAGCCGGTGACCTTGCCGGGCTGGACGGTGAAGTCGATGCCGGCGACGGCGGTCTTCTGCCCGTATCTCTTGGTCAGTCCGTGGGCCTCGATCATGGTGTCCTCACAGGGGTGGTCTCCGGGTACGGCACGAACCTACGGAACCGGGCCGCGTCGCGGAACGTCCGTGGGGCCGATCCTCCGGGGGCACCGGCTCGCCCGCACGGCCGACGCCCTCCGCCGTGGGGATGACCCGGGGGACCGCGGGGTCGGCCGCGGGGATGGTCCTGGGCGCGTGGGGGGTCCGGGGAACTTCCGCGGGGGTCGCGGCGTTCTAGGGTCAGTGCCACTGCCGGCTCGATCGCGAACCGACCCTGGAGGACCGATGACCAACCCGGTGTTCAACAACAGCGCCGTCTTCGGCGACCCGCGCGCCCGCGGGAATCGCGGACGCGCGCAGCAGACCGCGGCGCAGCCCGGCGCGTACGGCGCCACGGCCACCGGGCCGGTGATCGAGGCGCAGTCGCTGGAGCAGATGTACGGCGCGCCCGCGGCCACCACCCGGGACACGGGCCGCCTGACCTACGACGATGTCATCATCAAGACGGGCGGGCTGCTCGCGCTGCTCGTCGTCGTCGCGGCCGCCACCTGGAACGTCGCGCCCGGCCTGTGGCCGATCGGCGCGGTCGTCGGCTTGGTGCTCGGCCTGGTGAACGCGTTCAAGAAGAACCCGAGCCCGCTGCTCATCACGCTGTACACCGTGGCGCAGGGCGTGTTCCTCGGCGGCATCAGCCTGGCGTTCCAGAACATGACCTTCGACGGGCAGTCGGTGCAGCCGATCGTGCTGCAGGCCGTGATCGCCACGTTCGCGACGTTCGGCGCTGCGCTGTTCCTGTTCAAGTCCGGCCGGGTCCGCGTCACCCCGAAGTTCACGCGGTGGCTGCTCATCGCGATGGTCGGCTACCTGGCCTACTCGCTGGTCAACGTCGTGATGATGTTCTTCGTGTCGAGCGACGGCTTCGGTCCGCTGCGCAACGGCTGGGTCGGTGTCCTCGCCGGTCTGTTCGCGGTCGGGCTCGCGGCCGCCAGCCTGATCATGGACTTCGACGCCATCAAGCGCGGCGTCGAGCAGGGCGCCCCGGCCAAGCTCGCGTGGTCCGCCGCGTTCGGCCTCATCGTCACGCTGGTCTGGCTGTACCTCGAGATCCTGCGCATCCTCGCGATCCTGCAGGGCCGCGACTAGCAGACCCCCGACGACGGCCCCGCAGCCCGGCCCTAGGCTGGGCGGCGGGGCCGTCGTGCGTCCCGCCCGGTCCCGCACCCCTCGCACCTGGGAGACCCGTGAAGTACGCGCAGCACATCTCCGAGCTCGTCGGCGGCACCCCGCTGGTCCGGCTCAACGCCGTCACCGAGGGCCTCTCGGCGACGATCCTGGCCAAGGTCGAGTACTTCAACCCCGGCGGCTCGGCCAAGGACCGGATCGCGCTGAAGATGATCGAGGCCGCGGAGGCCTCGGGCGAGCTGCGCCCGGGCGGCACCATCGTCGAGCCGACCAGCGGCAACACCGGCGTCGGCCTGGCCCTGGTGGCCCAGCGCAAGGGCTACCGCTGCGTGTTCGTGTGCCCGGACAAGGTGTCGGAGGACAAGCGCGACGTGCTGCGCGCGTACGGCGCCGAGGTCGTCGTCACGCCCACCGCGGTGCCGCCTGACCACCCCGACTCCTACTACTCGGTCTCCGACCGGCTGGTCACGGAGATCGAGGGTGCCTGGAAGCCGAACCAGTACGCGAACGTCAACGGCCCCGCGAGCCACTACGCGTCGACCGGCCCGGAGATCTGGGCCGACACCGACGGCCGGGTCACGCACTTCGTCGCGGGCGTCGGCACCGGCGGCACGATCACCGGCACCGGCCGGTACCTGCACGACGCCTCGGCCGACCGCGCGGCGGCCGCCGGCGGCCCGGTGCGGGTCGTCGGCATCGACCCGCTGGGCTCGGTGTACTCGGGCGGCGACGGGCGGCCGTACCTGGTCGAGGGCGTCGGCGAGGACTTCTGGCCCTCCGCGTACGACCCGTCCGTCCCGGACGAGATCATCGCGGTGTCCGACGCGGACTCGTTCGCGATGACCCGCCGCCTCGCCCGCGAGGAGGCGCTGCTGGTGGGCGGGTCCTGCGGCATGGCCGTCGAGGGTGCGCTGCGCCTGGCCCGCCGGCTCCAGGAGGAGGACCCCGAGGCCGCCGCGCGGGCGATCATCGTCGTGCTGCTCCCGGACAGCGGCAAGGGCTACCTGTCGAAGATCTTCAACGACCGGTGGATGCGGTCGTACGGGTTCCTCGACACCGAGGCCGGGGCGACGGTCACCGACGTGCTGCGCACCAAGGACGGCAGCGTGCCGGCGCTCGTGCACACGCACCCCAACGAGACGGTCCGCGACGCGATCGAGATCCTGCAGGAGTACGGCGTCTCGCAGATGCCGGTCGTCGGCGCGGAGCCGCCGGTGAAGATCGGCGAGGTCGCCGGGTCGGTGTCCGAGCGCGAGCTGCTGGACGCGGTGTTCTCCGGGTCGGCGTCGCTGTCCGACCGGGTCGACCGGCACATGGCGGCCGCGCTGCCGCTGATCGGGTCGGGCGAGTCGGTCGAGTCGGCGCGCGAGGCGCTGCAGAAGCACGACGCGCTCATGGTCGTCGACGACGGGCAGCCCGTCGGCGTCCTGACCCGGCACGACCTGCTGGCGTTCCTGGCGCGCTGACCCGAGCGGGCCGGGCCGCGCCGGGGCGCGCGCCCTGGCCGGCCCACCCCGGTCAGGCCGCGCCGAGCACGTGCCGGTCGACGAACCCGTTGCGGAACGTGCCGTCGGGGTCCGTGCGCGCGACGAGCGCGCGGAAGTCGTCCAGCCGGGGGTAGAGGTCCCGTGGGTCCGCCCCGGGCGCGCCCACGGCGTCGAACAGCTTGCCCCAGTGCGGCCGGGCCCCGAACGGCGCGAGCGCGGCCTCGATGCGGGGGAGGACCGCCTCGACCTCGGTTTGCCGCGGCAGCCAGGTGAAGTGCAGGCCGACCCGGTCGCCGCCCTCCGCGGTGCTCAGCCACAGGTCGTCGCCGGCGATCGTGCGGATCTCGGCGACCTGCAGCAGCGGCGCGACCAGGTCGCCGAGCCCCCGCAGCGCCTCGATCGCCGCCACCGCGTGCGCGCGGGGGACCAGGTACTCGGACTGCAGCTCGTCGCCGTTGCTCGGCGTGAACTCGAGGCGGAAGTGCGGCAGGCGCTCGTGCCACGGGCCCGGGACCCCGAGCTGCTGGGTGCAGTTCACCGGGTCGATGCCGGGCAGCGGGTGCAGCGGCCCGGGTGCCGGGCGGGCGCCGAACACGTCGGCCCGCGGCTCGTAGGTCGCACCCGGGGCGACGCGCGTCTTGCGCCAGACCTGCCGGACGCCGGCGGCGGACCAGTCGGTGAACAGGCTGACCGAGTCGGCGGAGCCGGTGATCTCGTCCAGGTGCGCCAGCACCGCGTCCCACGGCAGATCGGTGTGCACCTCCTGGGCGACGTCGTACGTCGGCTCGACGTCGAGCGTCACGCGGACGACGACCCCGAGGGCGCCCAGCGCGACGACCGCACCGTCGAAGTCGGCGTCCCCGCGGGCGAGGCGCCGCAGCGTGCCGTCGGCGGTCACCAGGTCCAGGCCGGCGACCGCGGCCGCGAGGTTCCGGGACCGGTCGCCGGACCCGTGCGTCGCGGTGGCGACGGCGCCGGCGACGGAGATGTGCGGCAGCGACGCGAGGTTGTGCAGCGCCCAGCCCCGCGGGTGCAGCTCCCGGGCGAGGGCGCCGTACCGGGTGCCCGCCGCCACGGTCACGGTGCGCGCCGCGGCGTCGATCTCGACCGCCGGGTCCAGCCCGTCGAGCCGCACCAGGTCGTGCGGGGTGTCGGCGACGGCGTTGAAGCAGTGCCGGGTGCCGAGCGCGCGCACGCGACGGGCGCCGGCCACCACCTCCTGCACCTCCTCGACCGTGCGCGGCTCGTGCACGCGCGCGGCGGCGTAGGTGAGGTTCCCGGCCCAGGTGGTCAGCGTCATCGGTGCTCCCGTCCCGGCGGGCGCCCCTCGCCCGCCGGGCACGACCGTAACCCGGGCGCGTTCGCGGGCCGGGGAGCGCACCGTGCAGGATGGGGGGGTACGCCGCTACCTGATCGAGGAGACGTCATGCCCGCCACGCTGCCCGAGGCCACCGGTTCGTTCGGTGAGAAGCCGACCCTGACGTTCCCGGAGGGCGACGCCCCCGCCGAGCTCGAGGTCGTCGTGCTGTCGCCCGGCGACGGCGCGCTGGTCGAGGCGGGCGACGACCTCGAGGTCCACTACCTGGGCCAGACCTGGAACGGGAACGTCTTCGACAACTCGTACGACCGCGGCTCCTCGATCTCGTTCCCGATCGGCGTCGGCGCCGTCATCGGCGGCTGGGACGAGGGCCTGGTCGGCCAGCCCGTCGGCTCGCGCGTCCTGCTGTCGATCCCGTCGCACCTCGGCTACGGCGACCGCGGCGTCCCGCAGGCCGGCATCCGCGGCGGCGACACCCTGGTGTTCGTCGTCGACATCGTCGGCACGCACTGACGCAGCACCCCGCACCACCTCGGCCGCCGCCCGAGCCCGGACCCCCGGGCCGGGCGGCGGCCGCGCGTCCGCACCCGGCACCGCCCCGCCCGCCCCGACCTCCCGAGGAGCCCGCCATGCCCACCCCGCACATCTCCGCCCAGCCCGGCGACTTCGCCCCCGACGTCCTCATGCCGGGCGACCCGCGCCGGGCGACCCGGATCGCGGAGACCGTGCTCGACGACGCGCGCCTGGTCACCGAGGTGCGCGGCATCCTCGGCTACACCGGCACGTGGCAGGGCCGCCCGGTGTCGGTGATGGCGTCCGGGATGGGCGTGCCGTCCATCTCGATCTACGCCACCGAGCTGTTCCGGTTCTACGGCGTGCAGCGGATCATCCGCATCGGCACCGCGGGCGGCATGGCGCGCACGCTGGAGCTCGGCGACGTCGTGGTCGCGACCGCCGCGCACACCGACTCCGGGGTCAGCGAGCACCGCATCTCCGGCGTGCACTACTCGCACGTGCCGGACTTCGGCCTGGCCGCCGCCGCGTTCGCCGCCGCCGCGGAGGTCCCCGGGGCCCGCGCGCAGGCCGGCGCGGTGTTCACGTCGGACTCGTTCTACTCGAACCGGCCCGAGCGCACCCAGGCGCTGATCGACCACGGCACGCTCGCGGTCGAGATGGAGGCCGCCGGGCTGTACGCCGTCGCGGACCGGGAGCGCGCGAAGGCGCTGGCGCTGCTGTCGATCTCCGACTTCACGTTCCAGCCGAACGAGCTCACCGCCGACGAGCGCGAGCAGCTGTTCGACCACGCGGTGCAGATGGCGCTCCGCGCGTTCGCCACCGCGGCCTGACCCGCGCCGGCGCGCCGGGGCGCCGGCCGCGGCCTGCCCGGCGCGGCCCCGGACTGGCGCCGAGTGCCTATCCGACACGTCGAGTGCCTATCCGCCGGATAGGCACTCGACGTGTCGGATGCCCTGTCGACGGTCGACGGCCGGCCCGCGGTCAGGCGGGGGCGGCCACCAGCTCGACCTCCAGGCCCTCGCCGTCCTCCAGGTACGCGGCGTAGTGGTCCGGGCCGCCGGCGTGCGGGTGCCGCTCGGCGAACAGCAGCGTCCAGCCGTGCGCCGGCGCCTCGCGCACCAGCGCGTCGACCTCCGCGCGCGTCCCGGCGTGGAACGCCAGGTGGTTCACGCCGGGCCGGCGCCGCTCGTGCGGGGCGTCGACCACGTCCGGGCCGGACTCCAGCACGACGTCGGTACCGCCCGGTGCGCCGCCCCACGACCACCCGCACCCGCCGGCCCACTCGCGGGTGCGGGCGTAGCCAAGCGCGCCGAGCAGCCAGCCCCAGGACCGCTCGGCGCGCGGGAGGTCGGCGAACCACAGCTCGACGTGGTGCACCGCGCCCCGGGTCATGCGGCCTCCGCCGTGCGCGGGGTCTCGCGGACGACCTCGAGGGCGTCGAGCAGGCCGGGCGCCCCGTCGTCGAGCAGGAACCCGCAGCCGGTCGTCGGCCACCTGGCGAGGACGGCACGCCCGTCGGCGTCGACCAGGTAGATCACCGGGCGAGACTGCCACATCGCCGGGCAGGCCTCGCCGGGGACCGGCTGCCGGCTGGGCCGGGCGAGCGCCGCCAGCAGCGGGCCGAGGTCGCCGCGCAGCTCGGCCTCCACGACCGTGACGGAGACGGGCGCCGGCACCGGTTCCGGCACGGCGGGCAGGTCCTGGAGGTCGCTCTCGTTCTCCGCGAGGTCGTCCACGAGCCCGGGACCCGCGGTCACGACGTCCCCCGGCGCGAGGCGGTCGATCCGCTCGGCCGGCGCGCTGGGCTCCGGCTGGATGTCGAGCGGCGCGCGCCACCCGCCGCGGCAGTCGACGACCGCGACGGCGTCGAAGTCCGCCGGGACCGCCCCGGGCTCGGGCCCCGGCCGGTCGCGCCCGTCCGGCGGGGTCAGGCCCAGCCCCCACAGCACCTCGTCCGCGAGGCAGTCCGGGCCGGCGTCGGCGACCTCGGCGGCCGGCGGGAGCGCGGACTCCGGGCCGCAGCCGCCGGCGAGCAGGACGGGCAGCACGATCGCCAGCGCGACGCCGGCCCGGCGGCGGTCCCGGCGCGCGGCGCGGGCCTCGGGGGCGGGCGCGGCGCGGTCGTCGGCGGTGGGCGGCACGGGGGGTCCTCGGGGTCGGCCGGAAGGCGTGTCGGTCGGGTATGGCCGGGGACGCGTGCCCCGGCGGGGGTGCGGGTCAGCCGGGCAGGTCGAGCAGCCGGCGCAGCCTCGCCTTCTTCTCGTTCTCGCGCACGACCCACGCCACGTCGGCGTCGTCGGACGCTCGCAGCGCGGCGAACCGCGGCAGTCCCGCGGTGGGGTCGCCCGCGACCGCGACGCTCCACGCGTAGCCGAGCGCCTGGCGCAGCGTCCGGACGCCGGGGTCGCGGCGGTCGCCGGCGGGGAGCGCGGCGATCGAGGCCGTGGCGGCCGCGCACGCGTCCAGGGCGGCCGCCGCGGTCGCCGGGTCCCGGAGCAGCCGCGGCTCGCACACCCCGGCGACGGCGGCCCGGCGGACCAGCGGGTCGGGGTCCGCGACCCAGTCGGCGACGAGCGCGCGCAGGGTGCCGGGCTCGGCGTCGCCGATCCGCTGCAGCGCCATCGCCGCGGACTCGCGAACCCGCCAGGAGCCGTCGGCGGCCCGGGTGCGGAGCAGGGCGGTCAGCGGCTCGCGGCCGGCGGCGGGGGCCTCCAGGACGAGCCGGCCGACGCCGTCGGTGCCGCAGCAGCGCAGGTAGTCGTCGGGGTCCTCGGCGAACGCGAGCACGAGGTCCGCGGGCGTGACGTCGGCGAACGCGCCCAGGAGCTCGAGGTTCGCCCGCGGCCCGGGCAGCCCCGACCCGGCCGCGAGGTGCGCCCGCACGGCGCCGGGGTCCTCGAGCAGCCCCCGCAGGTCCTCCCGGTGCCGCTCCCGCGCGCCCCTGCTCCCGCCCATGCCCGGCACGCTAGCGCCGCCACCGGCGCCGAGATAGGACCTTCCGTCCGAGATCGGGCCGTCCATGGTCCTATCTCGGCGCGCGGGTCCCATCTCGGCGAGCGGGGCGCGGGGGAGCGGGGGAGCGGCGCCCGCACACCCGGACGGCCCGGCCCCCGTGCGGGGACCGGGCCGTCCGGGTGTGCGCCGTCAGGCGTCGAGGGGGCGCGGGCACGAGACGCCCGTGCCGCCGATGCCGCAGTACCCGTTCGGGTTCTTGTCCAGGTACTGCTGGTGGTAGTCCTCGGCGTAGTAGTACGGGCCGGCCTCGTCCGCGGTGCGGATCTCGGTCGTGATCTCCCCGTACCCGGCCTGGGTCAGCCGCTGCTGGTAGGCGGCGCGGGTCTCCTCCGCGGCGGCGGCCTGCTCCGGCGTCGTCGTGTAGACGGTCGACCGGTACTGGGTGCCGCGGTCGTTGCCCTGCCGGTAGCCCTGCGTCGGGTCGTGCGACTCCCAGAACGTGCGCAGCACGTCGGCGTCCGAGACGACGGCCGGGTCGTAGGCGACCTGGACCACCTCGGCGTGCCCGGTCAGGCCGGTGCACGTCTCCTCGTACGTCGGGTACGGCGTGTACCCGCCCTGGTAGCCGACCGAGGTGCTGACGACGCCCGGCAGCTGCCAGAAGATGCGCTCGGCGCCCCAGAAGCAGCCCATGCCGACCACGATCGTCCGGGTCCCCTCGGGCCACGGGCCCTGCAGCGGCGTGCCCAGCACCGTGTGGGTGGCGGGGACGGAGTAGGTGTACCCCTCGTGCCCCTTCAGCGCGCGCTCTGGCTCGACCATCGTCGACTTGAGGGCGGATCCGAACAGCCAGTTCATGGTGACTCCCTTCCACGGGTCCGACACGCTCAACCCGCGCGCGGGCCCGCGTGTTCCCGCGCGGCACCGGCCGGGGCGGGGGCCTAGCCTGGGCACGTGACGGACGCGAACGACAGCACCCCGACCCTGGCCGCCACGGGCGACCTCGACCAGCACACGGACCACGGCGACTGGTCGTCGGCCGGGTTCGCGACGCGCGCGATCCACGCGGGCCAGGACCCGGACGCGGCCACGGGCGCCGTGGTGACGCCGATCTACCAGGTGTCGACGTACAAGCAGGACGGCGTCGGCGGGCTGCGCGGCGGCTACGAGTACTCGCGGTCGGGCAACCCGACCCGCGCGGCGCTCGAGGAGGCCCTGCGGTCGGCCGAGGGCGGCGGCGCGGGCTTCGCGTTCTCGTCCGGCCTGGCGGCGGAGGACACCCTGCTGCGCGCGGTGCTGCGCCCCGGCGACCACGTCGTGATGGCGAACGACGCGTACGGCGGCACGTACCGCCTCATCGCCCGGGTGTTCGGCCCGTGGGGCGTCGAGCACACGGCGGTCGACCTGTCGGACGCGGAGGCGGTGCTGGCGGCGATCCGCCCGGGGCAGACCAAGGTCATCTGGCTCGAGACCCCGACCAACCCGCTGCTGGGCGTCGCGGACGTCGCGACGCTCGCGGCCCACGCCGCCGCGGCCGGCGCGGTGCTCGTCGTCGACAACACGTTCGCGACGCCGTACCTGCAGCAGCCGATCGCGCTCGGCGCGGACGTGGTCGTGCACTCGACCACCAAGTACATCGGCGGGCACTCCGACGTGGTCGGCGGCGCGCTCGTCGTCGCGGACGGCGCGCAGCTCCCGGTCGGGCTGGACGGGCCCACGGGCACGACGGCGCTCGCGGACGCGGTCGCGTTCCACCAGAACGCCTCGGGCGCGGTCGCCGGGCCGTTCGACTCGTGGCTGACGCTGCGCGGGCTGAAGACCCTCGCGGTGCGGATGGACCGGCACTGCGCGAACGCCGCCGCGGTGGCCGCGTTCCTCGAGGCGCGCGACGACGTCCCGCAGGTCATCTACCCCGGGCTCGAGAGCCACGAGGGCCACGAGGTCGCGGCGCGGCAGATGTCCGGGTTCGGCGGCATGGTGTCGTTCCGCGCGGGCAGCGCCGAGCGCGCCGACCGCATCTGCGCCCGCACGAAGGTCTTCACGCTGGCCGAGTCGCTGGGCGGCGTCGAGTCGCTGATCGAGCTCCCCGCGCGCATGACGCACGGCTCCGTGGTGGGCACGGACCTGGAGGTCCCGGACGACCTGGTCCGGCTGTCGGTCGGCATCGAGGACGAGGCGGACCTGCTGGCGGACCTGGCGCAGGCGCTGGCATGACGACCCCGCGCCGGGGCGGTCGGGGCCGCACCCGCCCGGGCGAGCCCGCCGCGCCGGCGCCGGTGCTGCACGAGGGTGACCTCGCGTCCGGGGAGGCGCCCCCGGGCTGGTCGGCCGAGCAGTCGGTCGCGCCGTCGGTGCGCGCGGCGGCGGCCTGGTCCTGGCGGTTCCTGCTGATCGCGGCGGCCACCGCCGCCGGGCTGTGGGTCGTCGGGTTCTTCAAGGTCATCGTGGTCTCGGTCGCGATCGCGCTGCTGCTGACGGTGCTGCTCGCCCCGGTCGCGCGGTTCCTCAGCGCCCGCCTGCGGTTCCCGCGGGGGCTCGCGGCGATCACGTCCGTGCTGCTGCTCCTGGCCGTGGTGACCGGGCTGGTCGTGCTGGCGGGGCGGTCGATCGCGAGCGGCTTCGGCGACCTGTACGACCAGGCGTCCCAGGGCGTCGACGAGGCGCTGCAGTGGCTGTCGGACGGCCCGCTCGGGCTGAGCACGAGCCAGCTCGACGACCTCGTCCAGCAGGGCCGCGACCAGATCAGCGAGAACGCCAGCACGCTGGTCTCCGGCGCGCTGTCGGTCACCACCACCGTCGGCCACGTGGCCGCGGGCGCGCTGATCGCGCTGTTCTGCACGTTCTTCTTCCTGCTCGACGGCCGGACCATCTGGACCTGGCTGGTCGGCCTGCTGCCGATCACCGTGCGCGAGCGGGTGCACCAGGCGGGCCGCCGCGGCATCGTCACGCTCTCCGGCTACACCCGGACGCAGATCCTGGTGGCGTTCGTCGACGCGACCGGTATCGGCATCGGCGCCGCGGTCCTCGGCGTCCCGCTGGCGGTGCCGCTCGCGACGCTGGTGTTCGTCGGCTCGTTCATCCCGATCGTCGGCGCGATCGCGACGGGCGCCGTCGCGGTGCTGGTCGCGCTCGTCGCGCAGGGCCCGGTCGTGGCGCTGATCATGCTCGGCGTGGTGCTGCTGGTGCAGCAGATCGAGGGGCACGTGCTGCAGCCGTTCCTCATGGGCCACGCGGTGTCCCTGCACCCGGTGGCGGTGCTGCTGGTGGTGGCCGCGGGCTCCCTGGCCGCCGGCATCGTCGGCGCCCTGTTCGCGGTGCCGATCGCGGCGGTGCTCAACACGGTGCTGCTGTATCTGCACGGGCACGACAAGTTCCCCGAGCTCGGCACCGACGACCACGTGACGCTCCGGCCCCCCGGCGTGTTCGGGCGCCGGCGCCTCGGCGGGCGCGGGCGTCTGCGCGCCGGGGGCGACGCCACGGCGGGCGTGGAGCCCGGCGGCGCGCGCGGGGCCGGGGGCGCGCGTCGCGGCCCGGACGAGCACCCCGCCTGATCGGGAATGATGCACCGGTGACCTTCCTCGACGACGCCCGCGCTGCCGCGCGCCTGCTCCAGGGCGTGGCGACCCGCACCCCGGTGGAGACCTCCCGCGCCCTGTCCCAGATCGCCGGGACCCCGGTGCTGCTCAAGTGCGAGAACCTGCAGCGCGCCGGGTCGTTCAAGATCCGCGGGGCGTACGTGCGGATGGCCCGGCTGTCGCCCGAGGAGCAGGCGCGCGGCGTCGTCGCGGCGAGCGCCGGCAACCACGCGCAGGGCGTGGCGCTCGCCGCGCAGCTGCTCGGCATCGACGCGGTGGTCTACATGCCGGTCGACGCGGCGCTGCCGAAGGTGGCGGCGACCAAGGAGTACGGCGCGGAGGTCCGGCCGCACGGCCGCAGCGTCGACGAGGCGCTGGTCGCCGCGCGCGCCGAGGCCGAGCGCACCGGCCGGGTCCTCATCCACCCGTTCGACCACGAGGACATCGTCGCCGGGCAGGGCACCCTGGCGCTGGAGATCCTCGAGCAGGTGCCGGACGTCCGGACGATCGTCGTGCCGCTCGGCGGCGGCGGGCTGGCAGCGGGCATCCAGGCCGTCGTGGCCGAGCTGGCGCCGCAGGTGCGCGTGATCGGCGTGCAGGCGGCCCGGGCCGCGGCCTACCCGGCGTCGCTGGTCGCGGGCGAGCCGGTGCCGGCGCCCGAGCTGCACACGATGGCCGACGGCATCGCGGTCGGCACGCCCGGTGCGGTGCCGTTCGCGCTGCTCCAGCGGCACGGGTGCGAGGTGCGGACGGTGTCCGAGGAGGACCTGTCCCGCGCGCTGCTGCTGGTCGCCGAGCGCGCCAAGCTGCTGGTCGAGCCCTCGGGCGCCGCGGGCGTCGCGGCCGTGATGGCGGCACCGCCGGGCGACCTCGAGGGCCCGGTCGTCGTGCTGCTGTCCGGCGGCAACATCGACCCGCTGGTGCTGCTGCGCGTCGTCCGGCACGGCCTCGCCGTGTCCGGTCGCTATCTCCAGCTGCGGGTGCGGGTGCACGACACCCCGGGCGCGCTGGCGGCGCTGCTGCGCGAGCTCGCGACGACCGGCGGCAACGTGATGCACGTGTCCCACGTCCGGACCGGGGTGGACCTCGAGATCGACGAGGTCGAGATCGAGGTGCAGGTCGAGACCAAGGGCCCCGAGCACTGCGCGCGCGTGCTGCAGCACCTCCGCGACGGCGGCTTCCGCCTCGCGGAGCACTGAGGCGCGGCGCGCGCTGCGTCGAGTGCCTACGCGACACGTCGAGTGCCTATCCCGCGGATAGGCACTCGACGTGTCCGATAGGCACTCGACGCCTCGACGGGCCCGGCGCGCGGGCATGGACCCGGGCCGCGCGGTGTTGAGGACACCGAGGGCCGGTGCGGCCCCGCACGGACGAGAGGGACCACGGTGACGAGCACGACGGCCACGACCACCACCCCGGCGACCACCACCCCGGCGACCGCGGACCCGGCCGACGGCTGGGTCGACCCCCGCACGCAGATCGAGGTGGGCGTGCTGCTCGCCAACGGGCGGCTCGTGGGCCGGCGGTTCGCGTCCCGCGCGGAGGCCGAGGCGTTCGCGCGGCCGGAGGACGGCGAGCAGGTCGTCGAGTACAACCTGGTCTGCGAGTGCGTGGTCTGACGCCCGCGACCGGCGCACGCACGAGGGCCCCGACCGGATCGCCGGTCGGGGCCCTCGTCGCGTCGCGGGCGGTGCGTCAGCCGGTGAAGGGCTTCGCGTCCGTGATCTCGACCGGGATGTCGCGGCCGTTGGGCGCCGTGTAGGACACCTTCTCGCCGACCTTGCGGCCGTTGATCGAGGCGCCGAGCGGCGACGTCGGGGAGAACACCTCGATGTCGGCGCTGCCGGCGATCTCGCGCGAGCCGAGCAGGAACGTCATCGCGTCCCCGGCGACCACGGCGGTGACGACCATGCCGGGCTCCACCACGCCGTCGTCCGGCGGGGTGCCGATCTGGACGTTGCGGAGCTTCTCCTTGAGCTCGCGGATGCGGGCCTCCTGCTTGGCCTGCTCCTCGCGGGCGGCGTGGTAGCCGCCGTTCTCCTTGAGGTCGCCCTCGTCACGCGCGGCGGCGATCCGCTCGGTGACCTCGGCTCGTCCCGGGCCCTCGAGGTGCTCGAGCTCAGCCTTGAGGCGGTCGTAGGCCTCCTGCGTCAGCCAGGTGGCGGCCTGCGTCGTGTCGGTCACGTCCACTCCTTCCTGCGTGTCGCGCGCCCGGTCGGGACGCGCCGTCGGTGACCCCGGCCAGGCGTGCGCGGGCCCGAGCGATGAACGGGGATGCCGTCTCCCTCGCGGTCGCGTCGGCCTGCGGCGACATCGGGCGACGTCGGACCGGGGGCGGCGTATGAATCGGCAAGCATAGCAACTGGCGGGGTCCGGCGTGGCCGGGTCCCGCCGTGTCGCGCCGCGCGATCACGCGGCGGAGCAGGACTCCACGACCGCCGACACGGCCAGCTCGGTCGTCGGGATCGTCGTCGTCACGCGCTGCGTGGCGGTGCCCGCCGGGCCGACCTCGACGGTCTGCACGCCGACCTCCGCGTAGGACTCGGACAGCGCCTGCACCCGGCAGGAGACGGTGGCGTCGGCGTCCTTCGTGACGTCGAAGGTCAGCTGGGTGCTGGTGGGGCCGTCCACCTTGAAGCCGACCACCTTCCAGCTGAGCCCGTCCTGGGCGAGCGCGAGCCAGGCGGCGACCGCCACGGCCAGGACGCCGAGCGCGACCATCGCGACGCGGCCGGCCCGGCGGCGCCCCGGTCCGGTGGGCTTCCCGTAGCGCCCGGCGGGGAGCTCGGGGGCGGGGGTCGGGGTCGCCGTCACGGTCATCTCCTGGGGGAACGGGTCGCGCGCGGGCCGCGCGGAGTCGTCGGGGTGCGACCATTGTCTCGCGCCGGGTGCCGTACCGGCGACGAGGAGAGGACGACACCACACCGTGACCGAGCAGCTGCGCCTGATGGCGGTGCACGCCCACCCGGACGACGAGTCGAGCAAGGGGGCGGCGACCACCGCCCGGTACGCCGCGGAGGGCGTGGACGTCCTCGTCGTCACCTGCACCGGCGGGGAGCGCGGCGACGTGCTGAACCCGCACCACCCGCCCGTCGAGGGCGGGATCGAGGAGATGCGCGCCGTGCGCCGCGTCGAGATGGCCGCGGCGGCCGCCGCGCTCGGGGTGCGGCAGCACTGGCTGGGCTTCGTCGACTCGGGGCTGCCCGAGGGCGACCCGCTGCCGCCGCTGCCCGAGGGGTGCTTCGCCCTGCAGCCGCTGGAGGAGGCGGCCCGCCCGCTGGTCGAGCTGGTGCGCGAGTTCCGTCCGCACGTGATCACGACGTACGACCCGACGGGCGGCTACCCGCACCCCGACCACATCATGTGCCACCGGGTGGCGTTCGAGGCGTTCCACGCGGCGGGCGACCCGGAGCGGTACCGCGGGGCCGGCGAGCCCTGGGAGCCGCTCAAGCTCTACTACAACCACGGCTTCTCGATGGCCCGGATCCGCGCGGCGCACGAGGCGATGGTCGAGCGCGGCCTGGAGTCGCCGTTCGGCGAGTGGGTCGAGTCCCGCGCCGCCCGGGAGATCCCGGAGCGCGAGGTCACCACGCTGGTCGACGTGCACGAGCACTTCGACGCGCGGGACGCCGCCCTGCGGGCGCACGCCACCCAGATCGACCCCGAGGGCTTCTTCTTCGCGATGCCGCGCGACCTCGAGCTCGAGGTGTGGCCGACCGAGGAGTTCGAGCTCGCGGAGTCGCGGGTGCCGACCACGCTGCCCGAGGACGACCTGTTCGCCGGTGTGCGCGAGGTGCTCGCGTGACCGGCGCGCTGGCGGTCGCGCACGGGACGCTGCTGCAGGGCTGGGGGGCCGTCGCCGGGGCGGTGAGCCCGTCGCCCTCGCCGTCGAGCATCGAGATCCCGCCGGAGGACCAGACGTCGCCCGGGCTGCTCGGGTTCCTCGTGACGTTCGCCGCCGCGGCGGCGGTCATCCTGCTGGCGTTCTCGATGGTCCGGCACCTGCGGGTCGTCGACCGGAACGCCCGGCGGCTGCGCGAGGCCGAGGAGGCCGCGGGCGCCGGCGCCCCGGGCGGCCCGGCGGCGGGCGACGCCCCGGCCACCGACGGCCCGGAGCGTCCCGACGGCCCCGGCCCGACCCCGCCCCGGGGTCGCGCGTGAGCACCCCGCCGCCGGTCCGCCCGGCGGTGCGCGTCACGGTCGGCCAGCTCCGGGTGAGCGACGACCACGACGCCAACCGCGAGGTGGTCCGCCGGGCGTTCGACACCGCGCGCCGCGCGCGGGCGGACGTGCTGGTGCTGCCGGAGTACGCCTCGGGCTTCGACCCGCGGGGGACCGGCCCGGAGCACGCGGAGCCGCTGGACGGCCCGTTCGTGTCCCTGCTGCGCGAGCGCGCCGCCGCCGACGGCGTGGCGGTGCTGGCCGGCACGACCCTGCCCGGCGCCGACCCCGAGCGTGCGGTGAACGCGGTGGTCGCGGTCGACGCCGACGGCGCGCTGGCGGGGGTCTACCGCAAGGTGCACCTGTACGACGCGTTCGGGCACCGCGAGTCGGAGCGCCTCGAACCCGGTCCGGCGGACGCCCCGCCGCTGACGCTCGACGTCGCGGGCGTGCGGCTCGGCGTGCTGACCTGCTACGACCTGCGGTTCCCCGAGTCCGCGCGCCGCCTGGTGGACGCCGGGGCCGAGGTGCTGGTGGTCCCCGCCGCCTGGGCCGCCGGCCCGCTCAAGGCCGAGCACTGGCGCACGCTGGCGACGGCCCGGGCCATCGAGAACACCGCGGTCGTCGTGGCGGTCGGCCAGGCGGGCCGGGGTGTCACCGGGCGGTCGCTCGTCGTCGGCCCGGACGGCGTCGTCGGGCTGGAGCTCGGCGAGGAGCCGGAGCTGCGCACGGTCGACCTCGACCCCGAGGCGCTGCGCGGGGTGCGGGAGTCGAACCCGTCGCTGGCGAACCGCCGCTACCGCGTGGTCCCGGCGGTCTGAGTCGTCGGTCCGCCGACGTCGGTGCTTCTGGCCGAGGTCGGTGGTTCCTGCCGCCGACCTCGGCGCGAACCACCGACCTCGGCGCACGCGCCTCGCGGGGACGCCGGGCGCGACGCGGCGGTCAGCCGCGCGGGCGGCCCTCCGGGTCGAGGTCGGTGTCCGGGGACGGCCAGAACGTCCGGAGCAGCTCCTCCGGCGTGAGCACCGCCTCGGCGTGCTCGACCGGCTCGTCGCCGCCGGCGAGCGCGCGCACCTCGTCGTGGATCCGCTCCATCGACGCGTCCAGCTGGGCCGCGACGTCCGCCGCGAGCTTGAGGGAGTCGGTGAGGTGCCGGGGCACCTGCCGGTCGTACTTGTAGTAGATCTTGTGCTCGAGGCTCGCCCAGAAGTCCATGGCGATGGTCCGCAGCTGGATCTCGACGACGACCTGCTCAACGCGGTCGGACAGGTAGACGGGCACCTGCACGATGAGGTGCAGCGACTGGTACCCGTTGCCCTTGGGGTGCGCGATGTAGTCGCGCTCCTCCAGCAGTGTGAGGTCGGCCTGGCCGACGAGCATGTCCCGCACCCGGTAGATGTCCGAGACGAACGAGCACGTCACCCGGACGCCGGCGATGTCGAACATCTGCGCCCGGACGGCGTCGGGCGTCAGCGGGATGCCCTTGCGGCGGCACTTGGTCACGATCGACTCGAACGACTTGAGCCGGCTCCCGACGTGCTCGACCGGGTTGTAGTTGGCCATGTGCCGGAACTCGTCGCGCAGGATCGCGATCTTGGTCATGACCTCGTCGATGCCGAACTTGTACGTCAGCGCGAGGCGGCGCATGTCGCGCATGAGCGCGCGGAGCTCCGCGGGATCGGGCATCGCCGGAGGGGCGACGGCCCGGTCCGGGGCCGACGGGTCGGGGACGCGGTGCACGGTGCCGGTCATGCCTCCACCGTAGTTGCCCCAAGCGGGGGTCAGCGCAGGACCGCCAGGGCGGCCGCGACGTAGTGGCAGGTGAACCCGACGACGGTGAGCGCGTGGAAGATCTCGTGGAACCCGAACCAGCGGGGGCTCGGGTTCGGCCGCTTCAGGCCGTACACCAGCGCACCGAGCGTGTACGCCAGGCCGCCGCCCGCGACGAGCCACACGACCTCGGGGCCGCCGGTGGGCGCCCGCCAGAACGCGGGCAGGAACCAGACCGCCACCCAGCCGAGGGCGATGTAGACCGGGACGTAGACCCATCGCGGGGCGCCGAGCCAGAACACCCGCGCGAGCAGCCCGACCAGCGCGCCCGACCACACGATGATCAGCAGGGTGCGCGCGGTCGAGGCGGGGAGCAGGGCCACGGCCAGCGGGGTGTAGGTGCCGGCGATGACCAGGAAGATGTTGGTGTGGTCCATGCGGCGCAGGATCCCGGCGACGCGCGGGGACCAGGTGCCGCGGTGGTAGACCGCGCTGGTGCCGAACAGCAGCATGGCGGCGACGCCGAACACGGCGCACGCGATCGTCAGCGGCGCGGTGGGCGCGAGCACGACGAGCACGACCGAGGCCACGGTGACGAGCGGGAACATCCCGGCGTGGATCCAGCCCCGCAGCCGGGGCTTGACGGCGTCGGCGATCTGCTCGGCGGTCTCGGCGACCTTCACGGCGGGTCCTCCCTGTCGGCGGGCTCGGGCGGCGACGCGGACGAGCCTAACCTACGAGTGCGTAGGTTACGGATGCGTAGGTAGTGGCGGCGGGCGCGCCGCGGGCCTGCACGAATCCTCCCCCTCGGACCTCGCGCGACCGGCGGTCCCGGCGCCCCGGCGAGCGGTAGCGTGAGCACGCCCGACCGCCCAGACGAGGAGACCCGCGCGTGCGCCTGCCCCATCCGCTCTACGGGCTGTACGAGCGCCGCCTCGCCGCCTCGCTGCCCCGCGACCGGGTCCCGCGGCACGTCGGCGTGATCCTCGACGGCAACCGGCGGTGGGCGCGGCAGCTCGGCGAGTCGACCGCGACCGGCCACCGGCGCGGCGCGGACCGGATCGCGGACCTGCTCGCCTGGGGCGAGGAGGTCGGGGTCGAGGTCGTCACGCTGTGGATGCTGTCGACGGACAACCTCAGCCGCGACCCCGAGGAGCTGGACGCGCTCCTCGGCATCATCGAGGACGCGGTGCGCGAGCTGGCGGCCACCCGGCGCTGGCGGCTGCAGGCGGTCGGCTCGCTGGACCTGCTCCCCGAGCACACCCGCGCCACGCTGCGGGACGCGGAGTCCGCCACCGCCGACGTCCGCGGCCTGCACGTGAACGTGGCGATCGGGTACGGCGGCCGGAAGGAGATCGCGGACGCGGTGCGGTCCTACCTCCGCGAGCGCGCGGCCGAGGGCGCGACGCTCGACGACATCGCCGCGACGTTCGACGTCGAGCACATCGCGGACCACCTGTACACCAAGGGCCAGCCCGACCCGGACCTGGTGATCCGCACCTCGGGGGAGCAGCGGCTCGGCGGCTTCATGCTCTGGCAGTCGGTGCACTCGGAGTACTACTTCTGCGAGGTCTACTGGCCGGACTTCCGGCGGGTGGACTTCCTGCGCGCGGTGCGCGACTACGCCGCCCGGGAGCGCCGGCACGGGCAGTGAGCCGGGCCGGCGGCCACGGCGGGGCGACGTCCGGGTGAACATCGTGTTGCGGATCACATCCGCGGCGTGTCGCGCGCGCCGCGGTGTCGGAGGCGCGGCGTAGCGTCCGGAGCAACGGGCGGCACCCGCCGCCCCCGGGAGGCCAGCCCATGGAGCACGCGCTCCGGGGGGAGGGCCGGTCCTGGTCCTCCGTGGCCGGCCGCCCTCGTCCCGTCACCGAGCGCCGCAGGACCCGCGGGTCCGGCGCGAGGGGTCCGACTCGGCGCTGAGCAGCGCCGGAGGGAGCCTGCCGTGGTCAGCAAGCTGGGAACCGCCACCGCCTCGACCGACCAGCCGGAGGGGCGCCGGACGCACGTCCTCGACACCTCCGTCCTCCTGTCGGACCCGCGCGCGATCACGCGGTTCGCCGAGCACGACGTGGTGCTCCCCGTCGTCGTGATCACCGAGCTCGAGGCCAAGCGGCACCACGCCGAGCTCGGCTACTTCGCCCGCGCCGCCCTGCGGCTGCTCGACGACCTGCGGGTCGCCCACGGCGGGCTGGACACGCCGATCCCGCTCGGGGAGCAGGGCGGCACGCTGCGGGTCGAGCTCAACCACACGAACCCCGAGGTGCTGCCGGCCGGCTTCCGGCTGGGGGACAACGACACCCGGATCCTCGCGTGCGCGGCCAACCTCGCCGCGGAGGGCCACGACGTCACGGTCGTCTCCAAGGACCTGCCGATGCGGATCAAGGCGTCCGCGATCGGGCTGCGCGCCGAGGAGTACCGGCACGAGCTCGCCGTCGACTCCGGCTGGACCGGCATGGACGCGCTCGACCTCACCGAGCAGCAGATGGCCGACCTGTGGGAGCACGAGTCGCTCCCGCTGGCCGACCTGCCCGACTCCCCGACGCTGCTCACCCACACCGGCCTGGTGATGCACAGCCCGCGCGGCTCGGCGCTCGGCCGGGTGACCGCCGACAAGCACGTGCAGGTGGTGCGCGGCGACCAGGACGTCTTCGGCCTGCACGGCCGCAGCGCGGAGCAGCGCATCGCGATCGACCTGCTGCTCGACGAGCAGGTCGGCATCGTGTCGCTGGGCGGTCGGGCCGGCACCGGCAAGTCGGCGCTCGCGCTGTGCGCCGGCCTCGAGGCCGTGCTGGAGCGCCGGCAGCACCGCAAGGTGATGGTGTTCCGCCCGCTGTACGCGGTCGGCGGCCAGGAGCTCGGCTACCTGCCGGGCAGCGAGGCCGAGAAGATGAACCCCTGGGCGCAGGCGGTGTTCGACACCCTGAGCGCGGTGGTCAGCCGCGAGGTGGTCGAGGAGATCATCGACCGCGAGCTGCTCGAGGTGCTGCCGCTCACGCACATCCGCGGGCGGTCGCTGCACGACGCGTTCGTGATCGTCGACGAGGCGCAGTCCCTGGAGCGGAACGTGCTGCTCACGGTGCTGTCCCGGATCGGGCAGAGCTCGCGGGTGGTGCTGACGCACGACGTCGCGCAGCGGGACAACCTGCGGGTCGGCCGGCACGACGGCGTCGCGGCGGTGATCGAGGCGCTCAAGGGGCACCCGCTGTTCGCGCACGTGACCCTGACCCGCTCGGAGCGGTCCCCGGTCGCGGCCCTGGTCACGGAGATGCTGGAGGGCATCGAGCTCTGACGGCCGCGGCCGCCCGGCCACGCGTCGCCGAGCGGGCAGCAGGTGTCGCCTCCCGGGCCCCGGAGGGGGCGTCTACCGCCCGCTCGGCGAGGTGCCGGGAGCGGGGGCTGGGGCGGACGCGTGGGGCGGGGCCGCGTGCTCCGGGCGGGCCGCCAGGACCGCCACGACCAGGCCGACCACCGCGCCGGCGGCCGTGTCCAGGGCGCGGTCCAGCGCCAGCCGGGTCGGGTCCAGCGGCGCGCCCAGCGACGTCATCAGCAGGGCCATCGGGGTGATGGTGAGCATCGCGACCCCGTAGTGCCGGGCGACGACCAGCTCGGTGGCGGTCTGCAGCACGACGACGAGCGCCGCGACGGCCCAGAACGGCAGGTGCGCGCCGAGCAGCGGCAGCGCGATCGCCACGCCCGCGGCGGTGCCCGCGGCGCGCTGCAGCGCCCGGACGCCCATGTGCCGGACGTGCGCCCCCTGCAGGACGGCGGCGGCACCCATGACGGCCCAGGCCGGGTGGCCCCAGCCGGCGGCGGCCGCGACGGACCCGGCGAGCGCGGCGGCCACCGCGACCGAGACGGTGGGGGAGAGCGTCGCGCCGCCCGCGATGCCGGCGCGCACGACGTCGCGCACCCGCGGCGCGGGCTCGGTCGGGAGCCCCCGGCGCCGGTCGAGCGCCCAGCCGGCGTTGCACACCAGGCAGGCGACGAGCGCGCCGCCCGCGACCGCGACGCCCCGCGCCAGGACGTCGCCCGCGCCGGCGGCCGCGGCCGTGCCGGCGCCCGCCGCGAACACCAGGATCGTCGCCCCGGGCGGGCCGGTGCGCAGCGCCACCGCCCCGGCCGTGGCGCCCGCGGCGAGCAGCGTCAGCACGGCCAGCTCCGCGACCACCGCGGCGCCCGCGGCCGCCAGGGCCGACATCGCCAGCACGGCCGCCGTGAGCGCGCCGCCGACCAGCGCCATGAGCCGCAGCCGCCAGGCGTACCCGCTGGACCGCCCGTAGAGCGACGCGAGCGCGCCGAGCGAGGCGTAGCCGGCCAGGTCGTGGCGGCCGATCGCGGCGACGAGCAGGAACGCCAGCGCGACGCTCGCGCCGCAGCGCAGCGCCCCGCCGAGGGAGTCCCGGGTGCTGGGCCCGCCCCGGTGCGGCCGGAGGGCGTCGCGGAGCTGGGACGGGTGCAGGAGGGCGGCGGCGAGGGACAGGCGGTGCACCCCACGATCCTGCCACCGAATCGTTCACGGGTAAATGATTCGTGAAGCAACTCACGCTCGGTAGGGTGGCGGCCGTGGACAGCGTGGACCGCCTGCGCGCGGACTGGGAGCGCGAGGCGCCGGGGCTCGACGTCGCGCCGATCGCCGTGGCCGGGCGGATCACCCGGATCGCCGCGCTGCTGGACGCCCGCGCGGAGGCCGCGCTGGCGGAGGCGGACCTGACGCGGGGCGAGTTCGACGTCCTGTGCGCGCTGCGCCGGGCCGGGCGAGCGCTGCGGGCCGCCGAGGTGTCCACGATCACCGCCGCGTCCCCGGCCGCGATCACCAAGCGCGCGGACACGCTGGTCCGCGCCGGCCTGGTGGCCCGCGCGATCCCGCACCGGGACCGCCGGGGCGTGCTCCTCGAGCTGACCGACGAGGGTCGCGCCGCCGTCGACCGGCTGATGCCGGAGCACCTCGCGCGCGAGGCCGACGCCCTGGGCGCGCTCGGCCCGGACGAGGCGGACGCGCTCGCGGCGCTGCTGTCCCGGGTGCTCGTCCGGGTCGAGGGCGGGGCCTGAGCGCGAGTCCCCGCGGCCGCCCGCCCGGTCGTCCGAGCAGGTCGGCGCCCCGCTCGCGGCCGATCGCCGGGTGAAGTCGCGGCTCTACACCCGGTTTCCACCCCTGTGACCGCTCACAAGGGACCGAGGTCCCCCCGATGGGTCGAGGAACCCCGGCAGCCCACCAGGCGGTCGGAGCCCCCCGCCCCTCGGCCCAGGAGACCACCGTGCCCCTGCCCCGACTGCGCACCTCCCTGCGCGCTCAGCTCGTCGCGACGGGTGCCGGTGCCGTCGCCGTCACCGCCGCCCTGCTCACCGCCGTCGGCGGCTGGCAGGTGACCGGCCTGGCCTCCCAGGCCGGCGACGACGTGGACCGCCTCATGCGCGACTCGATGACCCAGACCACCCAGCAGGCGGTGACGCTGGTCGAGACCCAGGTCGCCACCGTCACCGACCGGATGGCCTCGAGCCTCCGGGTCGCCCAGGAGACGTTCGCCCAGGCCGGCGCCCTCACGTTCGACGGCTCCGAGCACTGGACCGTCACCGACCAGACCACGGGCGCCACCGAGGAGGTGGACCTCCCGCGGCTGCAGGTCGGCGGCACCTGGCTCGGCCGCACCACCGACCCGGCGACTCCGGTCCCGGTGGTCGACGACATCACCACCCTGCTCGACGCGCCGGTCACGGTCTTCCAGCGGGTGAACGCCGAGGGCGACATGCTGCGGGTCGCGACGAGCGTGACGAACGCCGACGGCGCGCGGGTCATCGGCACCGCGATCGGCGCGACGGGCGCCGACGGCAAGCCGAACGCCGTGGTCGCCTCGCTGCTGTCCGGGCAGCCGTACTACGGCACCGCGACCGTCGTCGGGCAGCCGTTCGTCACCGCCTACGCCCCGCTGCTGGCGGGCGACGAGGTGGTCGGCGGCCTGTTCGTCGGCGTCCCGCAGACCGAGGTCGACGCCCCGCTGCGCGCCGCGCTGGCCGAGGTGGCCGTCGGCGAGGCGGGCTACCTGACGGTCGCGGACGCGAACGGGCAGTGGGTCGTCCCGCCGCCGGGTGCCCAGGCGGGCGACGCCGCGGGCGCGGTGGACGCGGACGGCGAGGCGTACGCGCCCCGGCTGGTCGAGGCCGCCGCCGCGCTGGGCGAGGGGGAGACCGCCACCGAGCGCGTGGACCTCGGGGAGGCCGGCGCCGCCACCGTGCAGCTCGCCCGGTACGCCCCGTGGGGCTGGACCGTCGCCGCGTGGGGCTTCGACGCCGACCTGCGGGCCGTGTCCGCGGAGCTCGAGTCCGGCGCGAGCACGCTGATGGTGACCCTGCTGGTCGTCGGCCTGGTGGTCGCCGCGGCCGCGGTGGCGCTCGTGGTGTGGATCTCCGGGCGGGTCGTCGCGCGCGTCGGCCGGCTCACCACCGCGCTGCGCCGGGTCGCCGACCGCGACCTGTCCGTCGCGGTGCGCGGCGAGGGCCGGGACGAGATCGGCGTCATGGGCGCGGCGCTCGGCGAGGCCATCGACGCCATGCGCGCCGCGCTCACCCGGATGCGCGAGGGCGCCGAGGCGGTGCGCGGCACCGCCGGGCGGCTCGACGGCTCGTCGGGGACGCTGGAGGAGGCCGCGGGCCGCACCGTGTCCCGCGCCGAGGGCGCCGCCGGCTCCGCCTCGGTCGTCAGCACCGAGGTGCAGACCGTCACCGCGGCGATGACGGAGATGCGCGCGTCCATCGAGTCGGTGGCGCAGGACGTGAGCGCGGCCTCCGGCGAGGCGGCGCAGGCCGTGGGCGTGACCGCCGAGGCCGCCGCGGCGGCGGACCGGCTCGCGGCGTCGACCGGCCAGATCGCGGCCGTCCTGGACACCGTGACCACGATCGCCGGGCAGACCCACCTGCTCGCGCTGAACGCCAGCATCGAGGCGGCCCGCGCGGGCAGCGCCGGCGCCGGGTTCGCCGTGGTGGCCGGCGAGGTCAAGGACCTCGCGCAGCAGACCTCCAGCGCGATCGGCACGATCGCACCGGTGCTCGAGGCCGTCACCCGGGACGCCGCGGACGTGCAGGAGTCGGTGTCCCGGATCTCCCGCGCGGTCGCGACGGTCGACGGGCTGCAGGGCGCGGTGTCCGCCGTGGTCGAGGAGCAGACCGCCACGACGTCCGAGATCGAGCGCAACCTCGTGGTCGCCGCCGAGAGCACGACGGACATCGCCGGCAGCGCCGCGGACGTCGCGCAGGCGGCCGGGCAGGCGTTCGACGGGGCCGCGGAGGTGCGGCAGGCCGTCATCATCCTGGGTGACGTCGCCGCCGAGCTCGCGCGGGGCGCGGAGGAATTCACGCTGAACCGGCCCGGAGCGCAGTTCGACCTGGCACGCTAGGCGAGGCGCCGTCGGCCCGGGACCCCCTGCCCCGGACCGGCGGCGCCGCCGCGTGCGGGGTCAGGCCTTCGGGCGGGTCATGCTCAGCAGGTCGAGCGCCGCGTCCAGCTGCTCCTCGGTGACCTCGCCGCGCTCGACGTAGCCGAGGTCGACGACCGCCTCGCGGACCGTGATGCCCTGCGCCACCGCGTGCTTGGCGATCTTCGCCGCGGCCTCGTAGCCGATCACCCGGTTCAGCGGGGTGACGATCGACGGGGACGACCCGGCGTACGCCGCGCCGCGGTCCGTGACGACCTCGATGCCGTCGACGGTCCGGTCGGCCAGCACCCGGCAGGCCGCCGCGAGCAGCCGCTCCGACTCCAGGACCGCCTGGCCCATGACCGGGATCTGCACGTTGAGCTCGAAGGAGCCGCTCGCGCCGGCCCACGCCACGGTGGCGTCGTTGCCGACCACGCGCGCGGCGACCATGAGCACGGCCTCCGGGATGACCGGGTTCACCTTGCCCGGCATGATCGACGAGCCCGGCTGCAGGTCGGGGATGCGGATCTCGCCCAGGCCGGTGTTCGGGCCGGAGCCCATCCAGCGCAGGTCGTTGCAGATCTTGGTCAGGCTGACCGCGATGGTCTTCAGCGCGCCCGACAGCTCGACCAGCCCGTCCCGGGCGCCCTGCGCCTCGAAGTGGTCGCGCGCCTCGGTGAGCGGCAGCCCGGTCTCCTCCGCGAGCAGGGCGATGACCCGCTGCGGGAACCCGGCCGGGGTGTTGATGCCGGTGCCCACCGCCGTGCCGCCGAGCGGGACCTCCGCCACCCGGGGGAGCGCCGCCTGCACCCGCTCGACGCCCCGGCGCACGGCGGCCGCGTAGCCGCCGAACTCCTGGCCGAAGGTCACCGGGGTCGCGTCCATCAGGTGCGTGCGGCCGGCCTTCACGTCGCCGGCGTGCTTCTCGGCGAGCCGCTCCAGCGAGGCGGCGAGGTGCTCCAGGGCGGGGACCAGGTCGTGGACCGCGCCGGCGGTGGCGGCCACGTGCACGGAGGTCGGGAAGACGTCGTTGGAGGACTGCGAGGCGTTGACGTGGTCGTTGGGGTGGACGTCGGCGCCGAGGGACCGGGACGCGAGGGTCGCGAGCACCTCGTTCATGTTCATGTTCGAGGACGTGCCGGACCCGGTCTGGTAGACGTCGACCGGGAAGTGCGCGTCGTGCCGGCCGTCGGCGACCTCGTCCGCCGCGTCGGCGATCGCGCGCGCCACGGCGGCGTCGAGGATGCCGAGCTCGGCGTTGGCCAGGGCGGCGGCCTTCTTGACCCGGGCCAGCGCGGCGACGTGCCCGCGCTCCAGGCCGGTCCCGCTGATCGGGAAGTTCTCCACCGCGCGCTGGGTCTGCGCGCGGTAGAGGGCGTCCGCGGGGACGCGGACCTCGCCCATCGTGTCGTGCTCGATGCGGTACTGGACGTCGTCGTCGGCGTGCAGGCTCATGCGGCCGATCCTGCCACCGCCAGGGACCTCGGTCCCGTCCACGCCCCGCGCGGGGCCGCGTGGGTGGCGCACGTCACACCCCGGGGCGCAGCGGCGTCAGGCCGGGACCGGGACGTCGCCGATGTCGCCGATCGCGGACGTCAGGCGTGCGTGGCCGTCCGCCAGCGCGTACTCCACGCCGACGACCGCCACGCGGCCGGCGTCGATGCCCTCGGCCAGCGTCACGGAGTACGAGCGCAGCATGTCGACGGTGTGCCGCACGTGCTCGTGGCCGAGCTCCGCGGGGTCGACCGACGACAGGTCGCGGGGGCGACCCTCGGAGTCGGCGCCGTGCGCCAGCGACACGATCGACGGGATGACCCGGTCGACGACGGCGCGCACGAACCCGCGCTGCAGCTCGCCGGTGGTGAGCGCCGCCGTGGCCGCCGCGACCGCGCCGCACGAGTCGTGGCCCAGCACGACGACCAGCGAGGCGCCGAGCACCTCGACGCCGTACTCGATCGACCCGATCACCGTGGTGTCGAGCACGTGGCCGGCGGTCCGGACGACGAACACGTCGCCGAGCCCCTGGTCGAAGATGATCTCGGCCGCGACGCGGCTGTCCGAGCAGCCGAACACGACGGCGAACGGCGCCTGGCCGGTGCTGACCTCGGCGCGCCGGTCGATGCCCTGGGACGGGTGCTCCATGGCGCCGCGGACGAACCGGTCGTTGCCGTCGCGCAGCGCGGCCCAGGCCTCGGCGGGGGTGGTGGGGTGTGCCATGCGGCCATGGTCGCACCACGCGGCGCGGGACGGGCGACCTCGTCCGCGCCTCGTCCGCGACGGGTGGGACCACCTCCGCCGGCCCCGCTCCGGTGGCAGGCCGCGACGGGGCGGTGTAGCCCTTAGGGGGAAGCGTGGAGACGTCGCGGAGCCCCAGGTGGGAGCCCCGCGGCGCCGGAGTGAGGGGAAGCGGTGCGCGTGCGGAGACGGTCGAGGGCGATCGCCGGGGTGTCGGTGCTCGCGCTGGGGGTGGGGCTGGCGGCGTGCGCGCCGGCGGACTCCACCCCGGTGCTCACCTGGTACACGAACCCGGACGCGGGGGGCCAGGCGACGCTGGCCCAGCAGTGCACGGAGGAGGCCGGCGGGGCGTACCGCATCGAGGTGTCGGTGCTGCCCCGCGACGCCAGCTCCCAGCGCGAGCAGCTGGCGCGGCGGCTCGCGGCGTCGGACTCGTCGATCGACCTGATGAGCCTCGACCCGCCGTTCATCCCGGAGCTGGCCAACGCCGGCTTCCTGGCGCCGGTGCCCGAGGACGTGGCGACCGAGGTCAGCAAGGACGTCGCGGAGGGTGCGCTGCAGGGCGCCTCGTGGGGCGACGAGCTCGTCACGGTCCCGTTCTGGGCCAACACGCAGCTGCTCTGGTACAAGAAGTCGGTGGCCGAGGCCGCCGGGCTCGACCCCGCGACCACGCCGGTGACGTGGGACCAGATCATGGACGCGGCGCGCGACCAGGACAAGACGCTGGGCGTGCAGGGCATCAAGGCCGAGGCGTACACCGTGTGGATCAACGCCCTGGTCGAGTCGGCCGGCGGCCAGATCGTGGAGAACCCCGAGGCGTCCGCGGAGGACGTGCAGCTGGGCCTGGAGACCGACGCCGGGCGCGAGGCCGCCCGGATCATCGGCGAGATCGGGAAGGACCGGCTCGGCGGCCCCGGGCTGCCGACCCAGGACGAGAACGCCTCGCTCACCCAGTTCCAGGGGGACAGCGGGTCGTTCATGGTCAACTGGCCGTTCGTCTGGCCGGCCATGCAGGCCTCGGTCGAGGACGGCGCGCTGGACCAGTCGTTCCTCGACGACGTGGGCTGGGCGGTCTACCCGCAGGTGGTCGAGGGGACCGACGCCGCGCCGCCGTACGGCGGGATCAACCTCGGGGTCGGCGCGTTCAGCGAGCACGTCGACGAGGCCTACGAGGCCGCCGCGTGCATCGTGCGGCCCGAGAACCAGGCGGCGTACTTCGTCACCGACGGCAACCCGCCCGCGTCGACCGTCGCCTACGACGACCCGAAGGTGCAGGAGACGTTCCCGATGGCGGACGTCATCCGCCAGTCGCTGGAGCAGGCGGCCCCGCGCCCCCAGACCCCGTACTACAACGAGGTCTCCCAGGGTCTCCAGGAGACCTGGCACCCGCCGGCCTCGGTCGACCCCGACCGGACGCCGCAGGAGTCCACGGACTTCATCACCGCCGTGCTGCGAGGGGAGCGACTCCTGTGAGTACCGAGATCACGGGCGCCACGGCGGGGACGACGGCGCGGGCCACCCGCGGCGCCGGCCCGGACCGGGCGTCGAAGCCGCGCAAGAGCGACCGGGCGCGGGCCGAGGCCCGGCTGGGCTGGTGGCTGGCCGGCCCGGCGTTCGTGGTGATGCTGGCCGTCACCGCGTACCCGATCCTGCAGGCCGTCTACGACTCGCTGTTCCGGTACCGGCTCACCGCGCCGGACGACCGGGCGTTCGTCGGGCTCGGCAACTACGGCGTGGTGCTGGGCGACCCGGTGTTCTGGCAGTCGCTGGGCGTGACCACGCTGATCATGATCATCACCGTCGCGATCGAGCTGGTGCTCGGCTTCGCGCTCGCGCTGGTCATGCACCGGGCCGTCCTGCGGCTGCGCGGCCTGCTGCGCACCGCGATCCTCGTCCCGTACGGGATCATCACGGTCGTCTCCGCGTTCGCGTGGTTCTACGCGTTCGACATCAACTCCGGGTACGTGAACAGCTGGTTCAGCTGGGTGCCGGGGATCAGCGAGGACCTCAACTGGTTCGCCGGCACCGGCACCAGCCTGTTCGTGATCATCGCGTCCGAGGTCTGGAAGACCACGCCGTTCATCTCGCTGCTGCTGCTCGCCGGCCTGGCGCAGGTGCCGGGCGACCTCGAGGAGGCCGCGCAGGTCGACGGCGCCACCTGGTGGCAGCGGATGAAGCGCGTGGTCCTGCCGAACATGAAGGCCGCGATCATGGTCGCCGTCCTGTTCCGGGCGCTCGACGCGTTCCGGATCTTCGACAACGTCTTCATCATGACGAACGGCGCGAACGGCACCACGGTGCTGTCGCTGCTGGCCTACCGGACGTCCATCGGGCGGCTGGAGATCGGCCTCGGCTCGGCCATCTCGGTGCTGCTGTTCGTCTGCGTGATCATCATCTGCTTCATCGCGATCAAGATCTTCAAGGTCGACCTCGCCGGTGCACGAGGGGAGAAGTGATGGGCGCGACCAAGGCCCTCACGGGCAGGCAGAAGCTGGCGTGGGCGGCGATCACGCTCGTCGTCCTGGTGTGGGCGCTGTTCCCGGTGCTGTCGATCCTGGCGACGTCGTTCAAGCTGCCCAGCGACCTGAACACGGGCAACTTCCTGCCGACGTCCTGGAGCTGGACGAACTACGAGCAGATCCTCGGGCCGGACGGCTCGGCGCAGGAGCTGTTCCTGTCGTCGCTGCGGAACTCGATCGGCATCTCGCTGATCGCCACGGCGATCTCGTCGGTGCTGGCCACGCTGGCCGCGTACGCGATCGCCCGGCTCGACTTCCCGGGCCGCAAGCTGATCCTCACCACCGCGCTCGGGGTGTCGATCTTCCCGGTCATCTCGATCGTCACGCCGCTGTTCAACCTGTGGCGCACCATCGGCCTGTACGACACCTGGCCCGGGCTGATCATCCCGTACCTCTCGCTGACGCTGCCGATCTCGATCTGGACGCTCACCGCGTTCTTCCGGCAGATCCCGTGGGAGCTCGAGCAGGCCGCCCAGGTGGACGGCGCCACCACGTGGCAGGCGTTCCGGAAGGCGATCGTGCCGCTCGCGGCGCCCGGCGTGTTCACCACCGCGCTGATCGCGTTCTTCATCGCCTGGAACGACTTCGTGTACGGCATCTCGCTGACGTCCACGGAGGCGGCCCGGCCCGTGCCCGCCGCGCTCGCGTTCTTCTCCGGGGCCTCGCAGTTCGAGGACCCCACCGGCGCGATCTCCGCCGCCGCCGTCGTCGTGACCATCCCCGTCGTCGTCCTGGTGCTGCTGTTCCAGCGCCAGATCGTGTCCGGGCTGACCCAGGGCGCGGTCAAGGGCTGACGCCCTCACCGCCCGGACCCCTCAGGAGGCACATCCCATGGCATCCATCACCCTGACGGACATCGTCAAGAAGTACGGCGACGGCTACCCCGCCGTGAACGGCGTCAGCCTCGACATCAAGGACGGCGAGTTCGTCATCCTGGTCGGCCCGTCCGGCTGCGGGAAGTCGACGCTGCTGCGCATGATCGTCGGCCTGGAGGACATCACCTCCGGCGAGCTGCGGATCGGCGACGAGGTCGTCAACGAGAAGGCCCCGCGCGACCGGCACCTCGCGATGGTGTTCCAGAACTACGCGCTGTACCCGCACCTCACCGTGTACGAGAACATCGCGTTTCCGCTGCGGCTGCAGAAGGGCAAGTACACCGAGGAGCAGATCAAGGACAACGTCGAGTACGCGGCGGACACCCTGGAGCTGCGCGAGCACCTCGACCGCAAGCCGGCCAACCTGTCCGGCGGCCAGCGGCAGCGCGTCGCGATGGGGCGCGCGATCGTCCGGGACGCGCAGGCGTTCCTGTTCGACGAGCCGCTGTCCAACCTCGACGCCAAGCTCCGCGGCCAGATGCGCACCGAGATCGCCCGCATGCAGCGCCGGCTCGGCACCACCACGGTCTACGTGACGCACGACCAGACCGAGGCCATGACGCTCGGCGACCGGGTCGCGGTGCTCCGCAAGGGCGAGCTGCAGCAGGTGGCGAGCCCGCGCGCGCTGTACGAGCAGCCGGTCAACCTGTTCGTGGCCGGGTTCATCGGCTCCCCGCCGATGAACTTCCTGCCGGGCGAGGTGCACGGCGACTCGCTGCGGCTGCCGTTCGGCGACGTGCCGATCCCGGAGACCGCCCGCGGCAAGCTGGACGGGCGCGAGCTGGTCATCGTCGGCCTGCGGCCGGAGCACGTCGAGGACGCCCGCGTCCTGGACGAGGACAAGCGCGCCAAGGGCGCCACGTTCTCGGCCGAGGTCGACGTCGTCGAGTGGCTGGGCGCGGAGCTGTACGCCTACATCCCGTTCGAGACGCACGCCGACGTCGCGCAGAAGCTCGAGGAGCTCGACCGCGACCTCGACGGCGAGGGGATGCGCACCCAGATGATCGTCGCGCTCGGCTCCGAGAGCCGGGTCCGCGACGGCAGCAGCGCCGACCTGTGGTTCGACCCGAGGCGGCTGCTGATCTTCGACCCGGAGTCGGGCGAGAACCTCACCTACGACGACGAGGCGGCCCGCCGCATCGACGGCGAGACGGAGGAGGACCGCCGGGCGGCCCTGGAGCGCGCCCACCGCGACGCCGAGAAGCAGTCGAACGGCGAGGGCGCGGGCCGCCACCGCCGGGCGAGCTGACCCGCACCCCCGCGATCTGCCCCCGCCGAGGTCGAGGGTTTCCGCCGAGGTCGAGGGTGTCCGCGCCCTCTCCGGGGCGGAACCCTCGACCTCGGCGGTGGGGTCAGGCCTCGCCGAGGTCCGCGGAGGTCGGGGGGTTGGCTCCCGAGCGGGAGACCGTGATCGCGGCGACCTGGGCGCAGCGGACCAGGACGTGCTCGACCGTCGGGCGGTCGATCGCGCGCAGCGCCTCGCGCCGGTCGGCGCCCAGCAGGTCCGCCGTCCAGAGGCCGTCGACCAGGGCGCCCATGAACGAGTCGCCCGCGCCGACCGTGTCGGCCACCTGGACCCGGGGCGCCTCGACCAGCACCTCGTCGCCGCCCGCCGTGATCGCGAGCGCGCCCTCGCCGCCCAGCGTCACGACGACCAGCGCGGGGCCGCGGCCCAGCCAGTCCCGGGCGATCTCGGCCGGCGCGACCCCCGGGTGCAGCCAGGCCAGGTCCTCGTCGGACACCTTGACGACGTCGGCCAGCGCCACCAGCCGCTCGACGACCGGCAGCGTCTCCTCGGGCGAGCCCATGAGCGCCGGGCGCAGGTTGGGGTCGTAGGTGATCGTGGACCCGTCCCGGCGGTCCGCCAGCAGGCGGGCGACGGCCTCGCCGCCCGGGGCGATCACCGTGGCGATCGAGCCGGTGTGCACGACGACGGGGGCGTCCTCGTCCTCGTCCCAGCGGTCCGGCAGGTCCCAGGTCAGGTCGAACTCGTAGGTCGCGGCGCCCTCGGCGTCCAGGTGGGCGCGCGCGACGGGGGTGCGCTCCGGGCCGCGGTCGCCCGCGAGGACGTGCACGTCCGAGCCGGCCAGGTGCTCCCGGACCAGGTCGCCGTGGGCGTCGTCGGCGAGCCAGGTCAGCAGGTCGACGCGCCGGCCCAGCCGGCCGAGCCCGATCGCGACGTTCGCGGGGCTGCCGCCGGGGTGCTCCGCGGGCTCGGCGCCCGGGCGGAGCACGACGTCGACGAGCGCCTCCCCGACGACGAGGGCACGGGCGGCGGGCTGCTCGGTCATGGGGCTCCTTCGCGTCCGGCGGCGGTGCCGGGTCGGGGTGGGTCGTGCGGGGGTGCGCGGGGCGCGGGCGCGCCCGGCCGTCAGGAGCCGGCGTCCTCGCCGTCGGCCGCACGGGCGGCGTCGAGCCGGGCGCGCGCGCCGTCCAGCCACTGCTGGCAGCGGGCGGCCAGCGCCTCGCCGCGCTCCCAGAGCGCGAGCGACTCCTCGAGCGTCGCGCCGCCGGCCTCCAGCCGGGAGACGACGGCGACGAGCTCGTCGCGCGCCTGCTCGTAGGACAGGTCGGCGACGCCGGGGGCGCCGGGGGAGTCGGAGGCGGGGGAGGTGTCGCTCACGGGCACCATCTAACCAACGACCGCCGACCCGCGCGCCCACCCGGGGGTCGCTCAGCCCTCCCGCGCCGCGAACTCCTGGGTGCCGAGCACGGCCAGCAGCCGGAGCCGCCCCTCGGCCTCGCTGCGCGGCGCCGCCGTGAGCACCAGCAGCGTCTGCGACCCGTCCTCCGTGAACAGCGCCTGGCAGTCGACCTCGATCGGCCCGACCCGCGGGTGCACCAGCGTCTTGTGGTCCTCGAACCGCCGGGACACCTCGTGCGCCTCCCAGATCGCGACGAACTCCGGGCTCCGCGCGGACAGCGCGCGCACCAGCTCGGCGGCCCGGGACCGCGGCCCGTCCGCCCCGAGCGTCGCGCGCAGCGAGGCGACCTGCGCCCGGCTCTGCCGGTCCCGGTCCTCGGCCGGGTACATCAGGCGCTCGGTGTCCGGGTGCGCGAACCAGCGGTAGATCGCGCTCCGCTCCCAGCCGGTCAGCTGCTCGACCGGGCCGAACAGGGCACGCGCCAGGTCGTTCTGCACCAGCGTCCGGCCCAGCCCGTCCAGGATCAGCGCCGGGCTGTCGGTGATCCGGTCGAGCACCCGCAGCAGCCCCGGGGCGACGTAGTCCTCGCGCGCCGCGCGGTCGGGGGCGCTGTGCCCGGCGACGCGGTACAGGTAGTCGCGCTCGTCGGGCGTCAGCCGCAGGGCGCGGGCGAGCGAGCCGAGCATCTGGGTGCTGGGCTGCGGGCCGCGGCGCTGCTCGAGCCGGGTGTAGTAGTCCGTCGACATGACCGCGAGCTGCGCGACCTCCTCGCGGCGCAGGCCGGGTGCCCGGCGCCGCGCGCCCGGGGGCAGCCCCACGTCGTCCGGGCGCAGCGCCTCCCGGTGCCGGAGGAGGAAGTCGGCCAGCGCGTCGCGATCCACCCGAGCAGTATCGGCGGGGCGCCGATGCGCAACCAGGGATCGGCGGTCCCCCGACAACCGCTCTCTGGCGGGGCTGCGCCTGCCGCCGAAGACTCGGGGCATGCGAATCACTGGGAACACCGTCTTCATCCCCGGCGCGACGAGCGGCATCGGCCTGGCCCTCGCCGTCGCCCTGCACGAGCGGGGCAACGAGGTGATCGTCGGCGGGCGGCGCACCGAGCTGCTCGACCGCGTCACCGCGGAGCACCCCGGCATCCACGCCTACCGGATCGACACCGCCGACGCCGACGACGTCGCCGAGGTCGCGAAGCGGGTCATCGCCGAGCACCCCGAGGTGAACGTGCTGGTCCCGATGGCCGGCATCATGCGCGTCGAGGACTGGACCGACCCGGCCGGGTTCCTCGGCACGGCCGAGCAGACCGTCACGACCAACGTGCTCGGGCCGATCCGGCTGATCGCGGCGTTCGTCGAGCACCTGCAGACCCGGCCGGACGCCACGATCCTCACCGTGTCCTCCGGGTTGGCGTTCGCGCCGCTCCAGGTCACCCCCACGTACAACGCCAGCAAGGCGTTCATCCACATGCTCAGCGAGTCGATCCGACTGCAGCTGGCCGGCACGAGCGTGCGGGTCGTCGAGCTCGAGCCGCCGTCGGTGCAGACCGACCTCATGCCCGGGCACCGGGAGAACGCGGACGCGATGCCGCTCGCCGACTTCGTCGCGGAGGTGCTGGCGCTGATCGAGGCGCAGCCCGACGCCACGGAGATCCAGGTCGAGCGCGTGAAGTTCCTCCGGTACGGCGAGGCCCGCGGGGACTACCCGCAGGTGGTCGCGGCGCTCAACGCGCGGGACCCGCACGGGAAGTGACGCGATGTCCGGCCGTCAGGCGTCCGCGTCGTCCCCGGCGGCCGGGCGCTTCCGGCCGGGCGCGACCGCCAGCACCGTCGCCATGAGCTCGCCGCGGGACACCCGGATCCGCAGCGAGTCCTTGGCGGCGACCTCGGTCGCCTCCCGCACGACGCGGCCGTCGGACGTCTGCACCACGGCGTACCCGCGGTCGAGCGTCGCGGCGGGGGACAGCGCGCGGACCTGCGCGGCGAGCGCCCGGGTCGACGTGACCGCGCCGGCGAGCGCGTGGTCGAGGCTCCGCCGGGCGTGGTCCCGGGCGCGCAGCACCTCGGCCTCCCGGGTCTCGACCATCGTGTGCGGGCGGGCGAGCACCGGGCGGCTCCGGACCTGCTCCAGCCCGGCGGCCTCGCGGGCGACCCGGTGCTCGACGGCCGACCGGATCCGGGCGCGGGCCTGGGTGACCCGGGTCCGCTCCTCGCCGACGTCCGGCACGATCCGTTTCGCGGCGTCCGTGGGGGTGGACGCGCGGTAGTCGGCGACCAGGTCCAGCAGCGGGGTGTCGGTCTCGTGGCCGATCGCGGAGACCAGCGGGGTCCGGCAGGCCGCGGCGGCGCGCACCATCGCCTCGTTGCTGAACGGCAGCAGGTCCTCGACCGACCCGCCGCCGCGCGCGACGACGATCACCTCGACCCGTGGGTCGGCGTCCAGCTCGGCGATCGCCCGGCTCACCTGCGGCACCGCGCCGACGCCCTGCACCGCGACCTCGCGGATGACGAACTCCACCTGGGGCCAGCGCGCGCGGGCGTTCACCACCACGTCGTGCTCCGCCTTCGACTCCCGCCCGCACACCAGGCCGACGACCCGGGGCAGGAAGGGCAGCGGCACCCGGCGCTCCGGGTCGAACAGGCCCTCCGCGGCCAGCACCCGCTTGAGGTGCTCGATCCGGGCGAGCAGCTCGCCGACTCCGACCGCGCGCACCTCGTCGGCGTTGAGCTGCAGCGTGCCGCGCTTGGTCCAGAACGTCGGGCGCGCGTGCACCACGACGTGCGCGCCCTCGGCGAGCGGGGTGGCGGCGCCGGACAGCACGCCCGCGGGCATCGACACGGGCAGCGACATGTCGGTGTCCGTGTCGCGCAGCGTGAGGAACGCGATGTTCGCGCCGGGGCGCCGGTTGAGCTGGACGACCTGGCCCTCGACCCACAGCGGCGACATCTTGGCGACGTAGTCGGCGATCTTCACCGAGAGCAGCCGCACGGGCCAGGGGCGCTCGGCGGTGGTCTCGTTCGCGCGGGCGGGCAGCTCGGCGGGGGCGCCGGGTGCCGGGGCGCCGGCGGCGTCCGCGCGGGGCGTCGTGGGGGAGGACTGCTGCTGCACGGCCCCACCCTGCCACGCGCTCCCGACACCGCGCGGCGCGGCACCACGCCGACCCTCCGACTCTCGAGCCGAGATAGGACCGTCGCGCCGAGATAGGACCCCCGACGGTCCTACCTCGGCGAGCAGGTCCTACCTCGGCGAGCGGGTCTGCCTCGGCGCAGCGCGGCGGCTCGCCCGACCGCCGCCCGCCGGGCGACCTACGATGGGCGCGTGACCCTCGGCACCGAGCCCGGCGCGGCCCCCGCGGGCCGGCGCGTGCTCCTGGCCGCCCCGCGCGGCTACTGCGCCGGGGTGGACCGCGCGGTCGTCGCCGTCGAGCAGGCCCTCGAGCACTACGGCGCCCCGGTGTACGTCCGCAAGGAGATCGTGCACAACAGGCACGTCGTGGACACGCTCGCGGCCCGCGGCGCGGTCTTCGTCGAGGAGACCGACGAGGTGCCCGAGGGTGCCCGCGTCGTGTTCTCGGCCCACGGGGTGTCCCCGGCGGTGCGCGCGGCGGCCGAGGCCCGGTCGCTCCGGACGATCGACGCGACCTGCCCCCTGGTCACCAAGGTGCACAAGGAGGCGGTGCGGTTCGCCGCGGCGGACCTCGACATCCTGCTGATCGGCCACACGGGGCACGAGGAGGTCGAGGGCACTCAGGGCGAGGCGCCCGCGCACGTCCAGGTGGTCGACTCCCCGGACGCCGTGGCCGACGTGGTGGTGCGGGACGAGAGCCGCGTCGTGTGGATCTCGCAGACCACGCTGTCCGTGGACGAGACGATGGAGACCGTCCGGCGGCTCCGCGAGCGGTTCCCGCTGCTGCAGGACCCGCCGAGCGACGACATCTGCTACGCCACCCAGAACCGGCAGGTCGCGGTCAAGAAGCTCGCGCCGGAGTGCGACGTGGTGATCACCGTCGGGTCGGCGAACTCGTCCAACTCGGTGCGGCTGGTCGAGGTGGCGCTCGAGTACGGCGCCCGGGCGTCGTACCGGGTGGACACCGCGGCGCAGGTGGACCCGGCGTGGCTGGCCGGCGCCCGGACCGTCGGCGTGACCTCGGGGGCGTCGGTGCCGGAGATCCTCGTGCGGGACGTGCTGGACCTGCTGGCGGCGCACGGGTTCGGCGACGTCGAGGAGGTGCGGACCGCGACCGAGGACCTCATGTTCTCGCTGCCCCGGGAGCTGCGCGCCGACCTGCGCGCGGCCGGCGGCGACGACCCGCGCCCGCGCCGCGGCGACCGCCCGGACCTGGCGGTCCGGCCCGTCTGATCCGGGCCCACCGGTCCGGCCGTCAGGCCCGCGATCCGGCCGAGGCCCCCGCCCGGCCCGGGCTCGGACCCGCCCGGCCCGAACCCGCGGCCCGAACCGCGGCCCGAACCCGCGGCCCGAACCCGCGGCCCGCCCCGCCCTGCCCTCAGACCCCGCCCGGCCCCGCCTCCGGCGGCCGCACGTCGCCGAGCACCGCGTCGTCCAGCGCCCCGAGCGCGTCGGCCGCCCGCCGCCCGGTCCCCGGCGCGGCCGGCCCGTCGGGCCCCAGCCCCACGACCTGCTGCGTCTCCCACGCCACGAGCTCCGGCGCCGTCACCACGGACAGCCGCCGCTCGACGGACGGCGGCGTCTCCAGGCCCGCGTCCACGACCCGGAGGTCGGCGAACTTCCGCGCGCTCACCAGCACCCGGGACTCCAGCGACGCCACCGACTGGTTGTAGGCCGTCGCCGCCGAGTCGATCGCCCGGCCGACCTTGGACAGGTGCCCGCCGAGCGTCGCGATCCGGCCGTGCAGCTCCTTGCCGAGGTCCAGCACCGCCTGCGCGTTGCTCGCCAGCGCGTCCTGCCGCCAGGCGTAGGCGACGGTGCGCAGCAGCGCGAGCAGCGTCATCGGCGTCGCGATGACGACGTCCTTCTCGAAGGCGCGCTCCACGATCGCGGGGTCGACGTCGATCGCCGCGTGCAGGAACGCCTCGGCCGGCACGAACATCACGACGAACTCCGGCGAGGGGCTGAACTGGTCCCAGTACCGCTTGGCGGCGAGCTGGTCGACGTGCGCGCGCAGGTGCCGGGCGTGCGCGGCGAGCCGGCGCTCGCGCTCCGCCGGGTCCGTCGCCTCGGCCGCCTCCAGGAAGCCGAGGAACGGCACCTTCGCGTCGACCACCACGCGCTTGCCGCCCGCGAGGTGCACGACCATGTCCGGCCGCAGCAGCCCGTCGTCGGTGCGGACCTGGTCCTGCTCGGCGAAGTCGACGTGCGGCAGCATCCCGGCGGCCTCGACCACCCGGCGCAGCTGCACCTCGCCCCAGCGGCCGCGCACCTGCGACGCGCGCAGCGACGTGACCAGCTGGGCCGTCTGCTCGCGCAGCCGCCCGGCCTCCTCGTGCATCTGCCGCACCTGCTCGCTCAGGGCGGCGTCGTGCTGCGCGCGGGTCTGCTCGGCGGTGCGCAGCTCGGCCCGCACCGCGTCGAGCGTGCGGGCCAGCGGGTCGACCATCGAGCGGACCGCCTGCTCGCGCTGCGCGAGGTCGCCGGACTGCTCCTGGTGCCGCGCCGCGAGGCTCTGGTGCGCGAGCGCGAGGAACTGCTCGCTGCTCTGGGCCAGCGCGTCGGCGGCGAGCGCGCGGAACCGCTCCGCCTGCCGGTCGGCGTCGACGGTCCCGCCGCCGAGCTCGGCGGCGGTCCGCCAGCGGGCGGCCTCCACCTCGGCCCGGCGCAGCCGCGCCCCCGAGCGGCCGGCGGCCAGGAGCCAGCCGAGGGCGAGCCCCGCGAGGAGGGCCCCGGCGAGGGCGAGCACGAGTCCGGTGTCCATGACCTGCAGATTGCCAGGCGCCACCGACACGCCCGCCCCTATGCTGGATCGATGGAGCCGATGTCCGCTTTGTCCATGCAAGGGCTGTGGAAGAGGTTCGGCACGAAGATCGCCGTGGCGGGCGTCGACCTGGAGGTCCCGACGGGCTCGTTCTACGGCCTCGTCGGTCCGAACGGCGCCGGCAAGACCACCACGCTGTCGATGGCGACCGGCCTGCTCCGCCCGGACTTCGGCAGGGTGCTGGTGCGCGGGCAGGACCTGTGGGCGGACCCGCCCGCGGTCAAGGCCGGGCTCGGCGTGCTGCCCGACGGCGTGCGGCTGTTCGACCGGCTCACCGGGGCCCAGCTCGTCACCTACGCGGGCCTGCTGCGCGGCCTGGACCGGGACACCGTCCGCGACCGCACGGCGGACCTGCTGCGCACTTTCGACCTCACCGCCGACGCGGACACCCTGGTCGTCGACTACTCGGCGGGCATGACCAAGAAGATCGGCCTGGCCTGCGCCCTCGTGCACGCCCCGCGGGTCCTGGTCCTGGACGAGCCGTTCGAGGCGGTCGACCCGGTGTCCGCCGCGAACATCCGGGACATCCTGGCGGCCTACGCCGCGGGCGGCGGCACTGTCGTCGTCTCCTCGCACGTGATGGACCTGGTGCAGCGGATGTGCGACCACGTCGCCGTGATCTCCGGCGGCCACGTCCTCGCGCAGGGCACGGTCGACGAGGTGCGCGGGGACGACTCGCTGGAGGACCGGTTCGTCGAGCTGGTCGGCGGCCGCCGGACGGAGGGGGCGCTCGCGTGGTTGCGCACCTCGTCCGACTGAAGCTGACCCTGCTGCGCAACGGCCTGCGGCGCAGCGTGTGGAAGGTCGTCGCCCTCCTGCTGTCGGTCCTGTACGCGCTGTTCCTGCTCGGGCTCGCGGTGGTCGGCCTGGTGGCGCTCGGCGCGCACGACGACCCCGAGCTGACCCGGACGGTCGTCGTGCTCGGCGGCGCGCTGCTCGTCGCGGGGTGGTGGCTGCTGCCGCTGGTCGCGTTCGGCGTGGACAGCACGCTGGACCCCGAGCGGTTCCAGCTGTTCGCGATCCGCCGCCGGCACCTGCTGACCGGCCTCGCGCTCGCCGGCCTGGTCGGCGTGCCGGGCGCCGCCACCCTGGTGCTCGGCGGCGCGTCGGCCCTGGCCTGGTGGCGGGACCCGGGCGCGGTGGTCGCCGGGGTCGTCGGCGGGGCGCTCGGCGTCGCGGTGTGCGTGATCGGCTCCCGCGCGATCACCACGATGCTCGCGCCGCTGGTCGGCGGCCGGCGGTTCCGCGAGGTCGCCGCCGTGCTCGCGATCGTCCCGCTCATGCTGATCGGCCCGATCCTGCTCGGTGCGACCGCCGGCCTGCAGGCGGTCGCCGACGCGCTGCCCGAGGTCGGCGTCGTCGTCGGCTGGACCCCGCTCGGGGCCCCGTGGGCGCTCGCGGGGGACGTCCAGGCCGGCGCGTGGCTCCCGGCGCTCGGCAAGCTCGCGGTGACCGGGGCGACCCTCGCGGTCCTGGTCGGCGTCTGGGACCGCGCGCTGTCCGCGGCCCTGGTGCGCTCGCCCGGCGGCACGGGCCACGTCGCCCGCAGCGAGGGCCTGGGCTTCTTCGCCCGGTTCCCGGCGACGCCGACCGGTGCGGTCGCGGCCCGCAGCCTCACCTACTGGCTCCGGGACCCGCGGTACGCGGCGGCGGTCGCCGTCGTCCCCGTCATGGTCCTGCTGCTGTGGTTCATGGGGCGCGGCGGCGGGATCCTGCTCGGCGCGGGCGTCGTCGTGGCGTTCGTCATGGGCTGGTCGCTCTCCGCGGACATCTCCTACGACGACACCGCGTTCTGGACGCACGTCGCCGCCCCGGTCGACGGCCGGGTGGACCGGGCGGGCCGCGCGGTCGCCGGGATGCTCGTCGGCGGCGTGGTCGTGCTCGCGACGGACGTGCTCGTGCTCGGGGTGTCCGGGCGGTGGGACGCCGCCGTCCCGGTGCTCGGCATGTCGCTCGGGGTGCTGGCGGTGGGCGTCGGGGCGTCGTCGATCTACTCGGCCCGCGTCGTCTACCCGGTGCCGAAGCCGGGGGACAACCCGTTCTCGACGCCGCAGGGCTCGTCGCTCGCGGTGATGCTCACCCAGTCGCTCGGCATGCTCCTGCTGCTGGCGGTGTGCGCGCCGACCGTCGGGCTGGGCATCGGCGCCGTGGTCACCGGGCACCCGCTGCTCCAGGTGCTCACCCTCGTCGTCGGCCTCGGCTCGGGCGCGGCGGCGCTGGTCGTGGGCGTGCGGGTCGGCGGCGGCCTGTACGACCGGCGGGCCCCGGAGCTGCTGCAGACCATCCGCTCGTTCGCCTGAGGACCCGCCCGGGGCGCCCGCCCCCTAGGATGGTCGCCCGTGGCACTCACCATCGGCATCGTCGGCCTGCCCAACGTCGGCAAGAGCACCCTGTTCAACGCGCTCACCCGCGCGCAGGTCCTCGCGGCGAACTACCCGTTCGCCACGATCGAGCCCAACGTCGGCGTCGTGCCGCTGCCCGACCCGCGGCTTGAGAAGCTCGCGGAGATCTTCGGCAGCGAGAAGATCCTCCCGGCCACGGTGTCGTTCGTCGACATCGCCGGCATCGTCAAGGGCGCGAGCGAGGGCGAGGGGCTCGGCAACAAGTTCCTCGCCAACATCCGCGAGGCCGAGGCCATCTGCCAGGTGACCCGCGCGTTCGCCGACCCCGACGTCGTGCACGTCGACGGCCGCGTGTCGCCCAAGGACGACATCGAGACCATCAACACCGAGCTGGTCCTCGCCGACCTGCAGACGCTCGAGAAGGTCGTCCCGCGCCTGGAGAAGGAGGTCCGCATCAAGAAGGCGGACCCCGCCGAGCTCGCCGCCGCGCAGGCCGCCCAGGCCGTGCTCGAGTCCGGCCAGACGCTGTTCCAGGGCGCCAAGGCCGCCGGGCTCGACCTGGCCGACCTCGCCTCGCTGCAGCTCATGACGGCCAAGCCGTTCATCTACGTGTTCAACACGGACGACGCCGGCCTGGCCGACACCGCGATGCAGGACGAGCTGCGCGCGTTCGTCGCCCCCGCCGACGCGATCTTCCTCGACGCGAAGTTCGAGTCCGACCTGGTCGAGCTCGAGCCCGACGAGGCCAAGGAGATGCTGGCGGACAACGGCCAGGACGAGGCCGGCCTCGACCAGCTCGCCCGGGTCGGGTTCCACACCCTGGGCCTGCAGACCTACCTCACCGCCGGCCCGAAGGAGTCCCGCGCCTGGACGATCCACCAGGGGTGGACCGCGCCGCAGGCCGCCGGGGTGATCCACACGGACTTCCAGAAGGGCTTCATCAAGGCCGAGGTCATCTCGTTCGACGACCTGGTCGAGGCCGGCTCCGTCGCCGCCGCCCGGTCCGCGGGCAAGGCGCGCATCGAGGGCAAGGACTACGTGATGGCCGACGGCGACGTGGTGGAGTTCCGCTTCAACGTGTGACCGGCGGGCCGTCGCGCGCTCGCGCCCGACTGCTAGCATCAGGGCTAGCACTCGCCGCGGGAGGGGTCGCCGCCATGTCCACCATCGTCGTCCGCGGGCTCGACGAGTCCGTCAAGCAGCAGCTCGCCGCCCAGGCGAAGGAGCACGGCCGCTCCATGGAGGCCGAGGCACGGGACATCCTCACGCAGGCCGCGCGCCGACCCCACATCGGGATGGCCCTGCTCCGGGCGGCGCGTCAGGCCGGCGGCGTCGAGGACCTCGTCGTGCCGGAGCGCACCGACGACGCCCGCGCGGTGGACTTCGGGTGATCGTCCTCGACACCAACGTCATCTCGGAGATCTTCCGGCCGCAGCCCGAGCCGCGCGTGGTGACGTGGCTCGAGGCCCTGACCGGTGAGGTCGCGATCACGGCCGTGACGCTCGCGGAGCTCCTGGCGGGAGTGCGGCGGCTGCCCGACGGGCAGCGCCGGTCCGCGCTCACCGAGCGGATCCACCTGGCCGTCGAGCCTTACCGCGCGACCCGGGCGATCCTCTCGTTCGACGTCGCGGCGGCCGAGCAGTACGCGGACGTGCTCGCCGCGCGGGAGCGGGCGGGGCGGCCGATCCACTCGGCGGACGCGCAGATCGCGGCGATCTGCCGCGTGCACGGGGCGACATGCGCGACGCGGAACGTCAAGGACTTCGACGGGACCGGGGTCGACGTCGTCGACCCGTGGGCCGCGTGACCGAGGACCTGCTCGCCGCGCTGCGCTGCGACCCCGAGATCCCCGCGCCGGACCTGGTCGCGGTCGACGCCGCCGACCGGCTGGTCCTGGACGAGGCCGCGCCGCTGCTCGACGGCGCCGCGCCCGGCTCCGTCGTCGTGATCGGCGACCGGTACGGCGCGGTCACGTTGGGCGCGGTCGACCGGTTCGGGCTGACCGGCGTCCGCGCGCACACCGACCGGCTGACCGGCGAGCTCGCGCTGGCGGAGAACGCGGCCCGGCTGGGTCGCGCCGACGCGTTCCGGTCGCTCGCCGACCTCGGTCCGGAGCTCGTGGCCGGCGCCCGGGTGGTGCTGCTCCTGCTGCCGCGGTCGCTCGACGCCCTGGACGAGATCGCCGCGCTGATCGCCCGGCAGGCCGACCCGTCGGTGGCCGTGGTCGCCGGCGGCCGGGAGAAGCACATGTCCCGGGCCATGAACGACGTCCTCGCGCGGCACTTCGCGGAGGTGCGCGCCAGCCGCGGGCGGCAGAAGGCCCGCGTCCTGCACGCCGCCGGACCCCGCGCCGTCGACGGGGGAGACCCCGCGTGGCCCGCCACCGCGCGGCACGACGACCTCGGCCTGACCGTCCGCGCGCACGGGGCGGCCTTCGCCGGCGCCCGCGTGGACATCGGCACCCGGTTCCTGGTCGAGCACCTCGCCGACGCCGTGCCGGACGCGCGCACCGCGGTGGACCTCGGCTGCGGCACCGGGGTGCTGGCGTCCGCGCTGGCCGCCGCGCGTCCGGGCGTCGAGGTGGTCGCGACCGACGAGTCCGCGGCCGCGGTGGCCTCGGCCCGGGCGACCGTCGAGGCGAACGGCCTCGCGGGCCGGGTGCGCGTGCAGCGCGCCCGGGGGACGGCCGGGATCCCCGACGCGAGCGCCGACCTCGTCCTGCTCAACCCGCCGTTCCACGTGGGCGCCGCGGTGCACGACGGCGTCGCGCGCGGGCTGTTCGCCGAGGCGGCGCGGGTGCTGCGCCCCGGCGGCGAGCTGTGGTGCGTGTGGAACTCCGGGCTCGGCTACCGGCCGGCGTTGCAGGCGGCGGTCGGCCCGACCCGGCAGGTGGCGCGGAACCCGAAGTTCACGATCACGGCGTCCCGCCGGGTCTGACCAGACGGCCTCACAGCAGCGTCGTCAGCACGCCCCCGTCGGCCCGCACCGCCGCGCCGTTCGTCGCCGACGACAGCGGGCTCGCCAGGTACACCGCCAGCCGCGCGATCTCCTCGGGCTCGATGAACCGCTGCAGGAGCGACGTCGTCCGGGCCGCGGCGAGCGTGTCCTTGAGGTCGCCGGCGGGCACCCCCTGGGCCTGCGCGATCTGCTCGACCGTGCGCGCGACCCCGTCGGAGTAGGTCGGCCCGCCGAGGATCGTGTTGACCGTGACGCCGGTGCCGCGGGTCGTCTTCGCGAGGCCGTTGGCCAGCGCGAGCGCCCCGGCCTTCGTCACGCCGTAGGGCACCATGTCGGCCGGGACGTCCACCCCCGACTCGCTGCTGACGAAGAGCACCCGGCCCCGGCCGCGGGCGAGCATCGGCGGGAGCAGCCGGCGGGTGAGGCGCACGCCGCTCATCAGGTTGACGTCGAGGTAGCGCTGCCAGTCGGCGTCGGTGGCCCGGTCGAACGGCGCGACGTCGAAGACGCCCGCGTTGTTCACGAGCACGTCGACGTCGCCGAGCCGGTCGAGCAGCCGCTCCACCTGGCCGGCGTCCGCGAGGTCGGCGGCGATCCCGGACACCGCGGCCCCCGGGACGGCGGCGCGCAGCCGGGCGACCGCGTCCTGCACCCGGCCCTCGTCGCGCCCGTTGACGACGACCTCGGCGCCCTCGCGCAGCAGGGCCGCGGCGATCGCGTGGCCGATGCCCTGCGTCGACCCGCTGACGAACGCGCGGGTCCCGGTCAGCTGCAGATCCATGGTGGTCCTCCCCGTGCCGCCGCACCGCGCGGCGATCACTTGCTCAGGAAAGTCAACCTAGGCGGAGAGGACTTTCCTGAGCAAGTCAGTCCGCGCTAGGCTGCTCCGTGTGACCGACGCCGCGCAGCCCCCCGCCGAGCTCGAGGGCGACGACCTCGCGACCTGGTCGTCGCTCGCCACCGTCCTCGAGTGGCTCCCGCCCGCGCTCGACGCGCAGCTCCAGCGGGACGCCGGGATCACGCACTTCGAGTACGGGGTGCTCTACGCGCTGAGCCGGGCGGACGACGGGACGCTGCGGATGAGCGTGCTCGCGGACTACGCGAACAGCACGCTGTCCCGGCTGTCCCGCGCGGCGGCCCGGCTGGAGGGGCGCGGGTGGCTGCGCCGGGAGCCGGACCCCGCCGACGGGCGCTACACGCTCGCGCTGCTGACCGAAGCCGGGCGGGCGGCGGTCGCGGCGGCGACGCCCGCCCACGTCGCGACGGTGCACCGGCTGGTGCTCGACCGGCTGACGGCGGCGCAGGCGCGGCAGCTGCGGGAGATCAGCCGGCGGATCGCGCGGGGGGTGCGCGAGGAGGGCGGCTGGCTGCCGCCCGCGGCGGGGGAGCGGTGAGCGGCGTGGCGGGCCCGCGAGGCGCCTGCGGAAGGTAGCGTCGGAAGGGTGCAAAAGGTAGCGTAGGAATCCTGTCAGAGGTAGCGTAGTGCGGCCGCGAGCGGTAGCGTATGGGCCGTGGAGTACCTCACCAGGACCGTCGACGCCGAGCTGTCCGCGCTGCTCCCGCACGCGGCCGCGATCGCCCTCGACGGTCCCAAGGGCGTGGGGAAGACCGCCACCGCGCTCCGTCGCGCCACGACCGCCTGGTTCCTCGACGACCCGGCTCAGCGGCAGGTGGCCGCTGCCGACCCCGCGCTCTCCACGCCCCCGCCCGGGGGCGTGCTCCTCGACGAGTGGCAGCGGATCCCGCAGGTGTGGGACGCGGTGCGCCGCCAGGTGGACGCCGGCGCGCCGCCGGGCCGGTTCCTGCTCACGGGCTCCGCGACCCCGGTCGACGGTGCCGGCACGCACAGCGGCGCCGGCCGCATCCTCTCGCTGCGGATGCGGCCGATGGCCCTCCACGAGCGGGGCGAGGTGGAGCCGACCGTGTCGCTCGCGGCCCTGCTCACCGGGGGTGCGATCGTCGAGGGCGAGTCGACCACCTCGCTCCGCGACTACGCCGAGGCGATCGTGGAGAGCGGCTTGCCCGGGGTCAGGACGCACGCGTCGCGCGTGCGCCGCGGCCTGCTCGACGCCTACCTCCAGCGCGTCGTCGACCGCGACCTGCCCGACCTCGGCTTCTCGGTGCGCCGTCCGGAGACCCTTCGGCGCTGGCTGGCCGCGTACGGCGCGGCCTCCTCGACCACCACCGCGTACTCGCGGCTGCTCGACGCGACGACCGGGGGAGACGGCGCCCAACCGGCCAAGACGACCACGATCGCCTACCGCGACCACCTCACCCGGCTGTGGCTGCTGGACCCGGTGCCGGGGTGGATCCCCGCGAACAACCCGATCTCCCGCCTGCAGCGGGCGCCCAAGCACCAGCTGGCCGATCCCGCGCTGGCGGCCCGGCTCCTCGGCCTCTCGGCGGACTCCCTGCTCGGCCCGGCGGGCGCGCACATGACCGGCCCGCTGTTCGAGTCGCTCGTCACGCTCGGGGTGCGGGTCGCCGCGCAGGCGGCCGAGGCGACGGTGCACCATCTGCGGACCGGGTCGGGCGACCGCGAGGTCGACCTGGTGGTGCAGGGGGACGACGGGAGGGTCGTGGGCGTCGAGGTGAAGCTGGCCCCGGCCGTGACCGACGCCGACGTGCGGCACCTGCTGTGGCTGCGCGAGCGGCTGCCCGACCTGGTCGCCGACCTCGTCGTCGTGACCACGGGGACGACGGCCTACCGTCGCCGCGACGGGGTCGCGGTCGTGCCGCTCGCGCTCCTCGGGGCGTGAGCAGCACGACCGCCCTCACCCCTCCCCGGCAGCCCGCCGCACCAGCTCCCGGATCGTCGCCTCCTCGGCGTCGCCGACCCGGGTCAGCGCGTACGCGGTCGGCCACATCGCGCCGTCGTCCAGCCGCGCGTCGTCGTTGAACCCGAGCGTCGCGTACCGGGCCTTGAACTTGGACGCGGGCTGGAAGAACAGCACGGCCTTCGTCGCGCCGTAGGCCGGCATCCCGTACCAGGTGCGCGGCGTGAGCCCGGGGGCGACCTCCCGGACGATCGCGTGGATCCGCTCGGCCATCGCCCGGTCCTCGTCCGGCAGCTCGGCGATCTTCGCGAGCAGCTCGGCCTCCGGGTCGCCGCCGGCCTTGCCGCGCTTGCGGGCGGTGCGGACCTCGGCGGCGCGCTCCTGCATCGCGGCGCGCTCCTCGGCGGTGAAGTTCGCGGTGGACCCGTGGGTGTCGGCCATGCTCGGTGCCTCCTGGTCGGGCGGGGTGCGGTGCGTGCTCCCCACCGTAGGAGCCGCGGTCGGCGCGGTGCTTCTCCGATCCTGACGGGTCCGCGTGGCGGCTCAGTCGGACTCGGCGAGGTCCAGGTCGTCGACGATCGCCTGCACGTCCTCGAGGTGCTCCGGGCAGTAGACGCCCACGATCAGCAGCTCCGCCTGGACTGCCCGGCTCTCCGCGATCGTCGGCCGGTACCCCGGCCCGGTCGCGCCGTTGGAGAGGCCGGCGAAGATCGCGGCCTGGCCCAGCGCGGACGCCGGGTCGCTGCACGCGACCCCGCCGTCGGTGCCGAGGACGGCGGCGACCCGGTCGGCGGAGGGCAGCTGCTCGGCGCCGGCGGCGGCCATGGCGTCGACCAGCTCCTGGGCCTTCTCCTGCGCCTCGGCGCCCTGCCGGGCGGAGCGGAACGACAGCAGGGCGACCAGCACCAGCACCGCGAGGACGGCGATGCTCACCCCGTACACCCAGCCGCGCTCGCGGCGGGTCGAGGTCTCGACGGGCACGGTCATGACGCGCTCACCTCCGGCTGCTGCGCCTCCGCGAGCCGCCACGAGGGCTTGCGGAACCGGTAGAACAGGAACGGCACGAGCAGGCCGAGGCCGAGGGCACCGCCGCCGACGACCAGGACGTAGACCCACGGGCTGCCGGTGCCGAGCTGCGACGGCGGGACGAAGCCGACGAGCAGCGCCGCCGCCGAGGCGACGAACCCGACGCCGCACAGCGTGCGGATGATCGGGGCCCGGTAGCCCCGCGGGTGGTCCGCGTGCAGGCGCCGCAGCCGCACCGCGGCCACGAACATCAGCAGGTACATGATCAGGTAGACCTGCGTGGTGATCACCGAGAACACCCAGTACGCGCTCGACACCGAGGGGATCAGCGCGTACCCGAGGGCGATGAGGGTGGTGACGGCGCCCTGGGTGACCAGGATGTTCTGCTGCACGCCGTTCTTGTTCAGCCGCTGCAGGAACGGCGGCAGGTAGCCCTCCTGCCGGGAGATCAGCAGCAGGCCCTTCGACGGCCCGGCGAGCCAGGTGAGCATCCCGGCGACCGACGCCGTGACGAGCATGACCCCGATGACCGGCGTGAGCCACTGCCAGCCGAACTGGGCGAACACCGCGTCGAAGGCCTGCATGATCCCGGCGGTGAGCGACAGCTCCTCCGCGGGGACGAACCAGGAGATGGCCAGCGCGGGCAGGATGAAGATGAGCAGGACCATCCCCATCGCCAGGAACATCGACCGCGGGAACTCGCGCCCGGGGTTCCGCAGCGAGGACACGTGCACCGCGTTCATCTCCATGCCCGAGTAGGACAGGAAGTTGTTCACGATCAGCACGAGACTCGACAGGCCGGCCCAGGCGGGCAGCAGGTGCTCGGCGTCCATCGGCGCGGCCGACGGGTTGCCCTGCCCGAGGAACACGACGCCCAGGGTCACCAGCAGCACCCCGGGGATCAGCGTGCCGATGATCAGGCCGCCGGACGCGAGCCCCGCGATCGCCTTGGTGCCGCGGGACGACACCCACACGCCGCTCCAGTAGACGACCACGATGACCGCGGCGGTCCACACGCCGCTCGTCGCGAGGTCGGGGTTGATGACGTACGCGAGCGTGCTGGCCACGAACCCGAGCAGCGTCGGGTAGTAGAAGATCGTCATCGCGAACTGGCACCAGACGGCGAGGAAGCCGGCCGGCTTCGAGATGCCCTCGGAGACCCAGTTGTAGACGCCGCCCTTCCACCCGGACGCGAGCTCGGCGGACACCAGCGAGGTCGGCAGCAGGAACACGATGGCCGGCACGACGTAGAGGAACACGGCCGCGAGCCCGTAGATCGCCATCGTCGGCGCCGCGCGCAGGCTGGCCACCGAGCTGGTGGTCATCATCGCGAGCGCGACCCAGGAGATCCACTGGGCCGCCGGCGCGGGGGCGCGGGGCGGCACCGCGTCGGCGGGCGGCGGCTCGGGGGCGTCACCCGCGCGCCCGTCGCCGACCGGGCTGCCGTTCGTGGTGGGGGTGCCGTCGACGGCGACGCCGCCGGCGTCGGGTCCCGTCGCCGCCCGGTGCCGCGGCGCGGGCTCGCCGGTGGTGGGTGCGGTCTCCGCGGACATGGTGCCCCCCTCTCCGCGCCGTCTCCGGCGACGGGACTCACGCTAGGGAGGCGCCGGAGCGGTCGTCCTCACCCGGCCGGGGTTACCCCCGGGGACGCGTCACCGCACGCCGTAGACCCGCGCGCGGTGCGCCGCGAACCGCCGCCGCCCGACCGTGCGCCAGAGCAGCCGGGCGGGCGCGGGCAGGTTGGTGCGCAGCCAGCCCGCCCGCTCGGCCTCCGGGACGGCGTCCAGGATCCAGCCGAGCTGGAGGAGCATCCGGCTGCGCGGGACCGAGGCCATGCCGTGCTCGTGCAGCTGGTCCCACTCCCGCTGGCTCAGCACGCTCGACGCCGTGGGCAGGATGCGGTCCTCCTCCTGGCCGAGGTGCAGCACGAGCAGCGCCTGCAGCTCGTCCAGCACCCGGGCGACGTCGTCGCGCGCGGCGGCGGGCGCGCCCGCCTCCCACGCGGGCAGCGCGGCGTCGAGGTCGCGCAGCAGCCCGGCGACGTCCGCGTGCTGGGCGCGCATCAGCCCGACGTGCAGCGCGCACGCGGGGGACCGCTGCTCGAGGCGGTCCCACAGGAGGAGGTCCTCGCCCTCGTGGTGGTGGTGCAAGCCGGTCGCGACCTCCCGGACGTGCGCGGCGACGACGCGCATCCGGGCGACGTCGCCGTCCCGCACCCCGCGGACGAGCCCGGGCGCGTCGCCGAACGCGCGGCGGAACAGCTGGTGGATGTGCAGCAGGTCCGAGGTGTCGCACCCGGGACGGTCGGTGGTCGCGGTCATCGTCGGCTCGCTCTCGCTCGGTGGGTGGTGCGGCGGGGCAGGGGGCGCCCGGCGCCGGTGACGCCGCCCCTGCGGGCGTCACCGGCTATCGCCGAACGGTGGTGACGACTATCCTCAGGGCCATGTCCGCCGTCAAGAGCACCGACCCGCTCGACGCGTGGGTCGTGCGCGGGACCGCGCCCGGCGTCGCGCCCGCTGCGACGGAGGGGCTGCGCGCGCTGCTCAACACCGACGACCGGTTCCACGGGGTCGACCGGCTCCGCGGGACCGGGCCGCGGGTGCTCGTCGAGGCCCGCGACGTCCTGCGCGGCTACCTCGGCGGCGGCGACGCGACGGCGCTGGGCGCGCTCGCGGCGCGGTACCCGCTCGTGCTGGCCCCCGGCGACCCGGCGTCCGGCGGCGGCCTCGCCCTCGTGCCCGCGCCCGGCGCCGACCGGGACACGGCGCTCGTCGCCGAGGTGCTGGCCGCGCTGCACCGCGCGGTCGCGACGGGGGAGTGGGCGCGGCTCAAGGCCTGCGCGAACCCGGACTGCCAGTGGGTCTACCACGACGCGTCCCGCAACCGGTCGGGCCGCTGGTGCGCGATGGACGAGTGCGGCGACGTGATGAAGGCGCGCGCGTACCGCCGCCGCGCGCGGGCCTGACGGCCCCGGGCTGCGACCCCGCTGCGACCCGGTCGCCGTACGCTCGCGGCGCCGGTCGGTCGACCGTCGGCCGACCCGCGCTGGAGGCGACGATGCTGTCCGACCACCCCGCGATGCCCTGCCTCGCCGTGCGGGACCTGGGCCGTGCGCGCCAGTTCTACGAGCAGACCCTGGGCTTCCGGAAGCAGGAGCTGCCGGGGTTCACCGACGCCGAGGAGATGACCGGCGTCGTCTACGCGACCAAGCAGGGCGGGATGCTGGTGTACCCGTCCTCCTACGCCGGCACCAACCAGGCGACCGCCGTGACGTTCCAGGTCGCCGACGAGGCCTTCGAGGAGGAGGTCGCGGCCCTGCGGGCCGGCGGCATCGAGTTCCAGACGTTCGAGCTGCCGTCCGGCTCCTGGTCCGACGGCGTGCTGACCGACGGGCCGATGCGGTCGGTGTGGTTCGCCGACCCGGACGGGAACATCCTCAACGTCGAGGCGGTGCGCGTCGCCGCCGCGGTCTGAGCCCCGCTCGTCACGGGCGGCGTCGGGGCCGCCGTCGCGGCCCCGACGCCGCACACCACGGGCCGCCCCTCCCGTCCCGGGCGGGGCGGCCCCGCCGCGCCCGCGGCCGCCGGGGTGCCGGACCGGCCGGGTTGTGCGACCCTCGTCACACCGCGCGCGGGGACGACGAGGTCGTCGCGCGGGGGACGGGCGGCCGCGAGGTCGTCCCCATAGCACAGGGCCGTGGTTCCGCGCTGAGCCGACGGCCCCCGACGAGGGCGCCCGCCGCCGACGGGCGCTCCGAGCGGCATGTTTCCGCGATGTTACCGGCGGGTTCCGTCTTGAATGCTGGACACTACTGCTCAGTATCGATCCGGTAACGATCGCCCGCTGCGGGGGGATGTGTCCGATTTGTCCTGACTGGGGTCACTAGCGTTGCCCCATCCACGGCGGGACCGCACGTCTGCCGCGCTCGGGACGACCCCGGAGGTCGGCCCACGCGGCGCGAGGACGGGCGGGCGCCACCTTCACAGGAGGAACATTGAAGATCAGGCGAATCAGCGCCGCGGCGGCTGCGGTGGCGGCGGGGGCACTCGTGCTCACGGCGTGCTCGAGCCCCGCCCCGCAGAGCGAGATCGACGAGACGACGTCGGTCAACGTCAGCTGGAACCAGCCGATGTTCTCGACGAACAACCTCACGTCGAACGGCAACGCGACCGCGAACGCGAACGTCATCTACCTGATGACCTCGTTCTTCAACTACTACGACGGCGACCTGAACCTCGCGAAGAACGAGGACTTCGGGACGTACGAGGTCGAGTCCGAGGACCCGCTGGTCGTCAAGTACACGATCAACGACGGCGTCACGTGGTCCGACGGCGAGCCCGTCGACGCGGCCGACATGATCCTCTGGTGGGGCGCGCAGAACGACATGTTCGACACCGCCTCCGGCGACGACGTGGAGTCCGGCGACGACGGCTCCGTCACCGCCCCCGAGGGCTCGGTCTACTTCGACTCGTCCTCCCCGGCGATGAACCTGATCACCGACTTCCCGGAGATCAGCGACGACAACAAGTCGGTCACCTTCCACTACACCGAGCCGCGCTCGGACTGGGAGGTCTCGATGAGCCAGCCGTCCCCGATCGCGGCGCACGCCGTGGCGGAGATCGCGCTCGGCATCGACGACCCGACCGAGGCGAAGAACGCCCTGATCGACGCGTTCAAGAACAACGACGCGGCGGCCCTGGCCCCGATCTCGGAGACCTGGAACAACGGGTTCAACTTCACGTCGCTCCCGGACGACGAGCGTCTCTACCTCTCGTACGGCGCGTACATCATCTCGGACTACGTCGAGAACCAGTACGTCACGCTGACGAAGAACCCCGACTACACCTGGGGCCCGGAGCCCAAGGTGGACTCGATCACGATCCGCTACACCGAGGACCCGCTGGCCGCGGTCACCGCGCTCCAGAACGGTGAGGTCGACCTGATCGCCCCGCAGTCCTCCGTGGACGTGCTGGCCACCCTCGAGGGCATCGACGGCGTCTCCTACTCCACCGAGCAGGAGGGCACCTACGAGCACGTCGACCTGACGTTCAACAACGGCGGCCCGTTCGACCCGGCGGCCTACGGCGGCGACGCCGAGAAGGCGCTCAAGGTCCGCCAGGCGTTCCTCAAGACGATCCCGCGCCAGGAGATCATCGAGAAGCTCATCCAGCCGCTGCAGGAGGACGCCACGACGCGTGACTCCTTCACCGTGGTCCCGGGCTCCCCGAACTACGACGAGGTCGTCGCGAACAACGACTCCTCGCTCTGGACGGACGTCGACATCGAGGGCGCCAAGGCCCTGCTCGCCGAGGCCGGCGTGACCACCCCGGTGGACGTGCGCTTCCTCTACGGCAAGTCCAACGTGCGCCGCGCGAACGAGTACCAGCTCATCGCGCAGTCCGCGTCGCAGGCCGGCTTCAACGTCATCGACAACGGTGACGACAACTGGTCCTCGCTGCTCGGTGGCGGCACCTACGACGCCTCGCTCTTCGGCTGGCAGTCGACCAACACGTTCGCCCTGAACTCCGAGGCGAACTACATCACCGACGGCGTGAACAACTTCGGTGGCTACTCGAACCCGGCCATCGACGAGCTGTACGGCCAGATGTCGACGAACACGGACGCGGACGTCGAGACCCAGCTGACGATCGACATCGAGAAGCAGCTGAACGCGGACGCCTTCGGCGTCAACATCTTCCAGTTCCCCGGTGTGGTCGCGCACCGCGACGTCCTGCAGGGCGTCTCGACCATCGCGCTCTCGCCGACCATCTTCTGGAACTACTGGGACTGGGAGATCAGCGCGTCCGACTCCCTCGACGCGCCGAGCGCGACCGAGACCGAGTGACGATCTGACGCAGCACTGACGCTCCACCAGCGAGCGACGCCGGCACGGGGGTACCGCGGCCACCGCGGTACCCCCGTTGCCGTGCCCCTAGTACCACAGCCGCAACGGCACTCACGGCCGACCCCGGCCCGAGGCGCAGCACCCCTACCGGGAGTGCCTACACTTGCGCTTTGCGAGTACCCCCCTTCCCGTGAGGCAAGGACCCCATGGCCACCTCTGTGACGACCCGTGCCTCCGGCGCGCGCTCCGCGCCCGACGCACCGGTCACGGCCCGCCGTTCCTGGTTCAGGAACGCGGCGCCCACCCTGACGTTCCTCGGGCGACGCCTCGTCTCGTCCGCGATCGTGCTGCTCGGAGCGACGTTCATCGTCTACATGCTCCTCGCGTACTCCCTCGACCCCCTCGAGGAGCTGCGGACCAGCACCGCCCCCAACAAGGAGGCGCTGATCGCGGCGCGGATCCAGGCGCTGGACCTGAACACCCCGCCGGTGATCCGGTACTTCAAGTGGCTGGGCTCGCTGCTCACCGGCGACCTCGGCTCCAGCTGGGTCACGGGGCAGCCGGTGTCCGCGCTGCTGAGCTCCGCGATCCCGAGCACCGTGCAGCTCGTCGCCGCGTCGACGTTCCTCGCGATCGGCCTCGGCGTCCTCGTCGGCATCGTGTCGGCCCTGCGCCAGTACACGCGCTTCGACTACAGCGTGACGTTCATGTCGTTCGTCCTGTACTCGCTGCCCTCCTTCTGGGTCGCCGTGCTCCTCAAGCTCTGGGGCGCCATCGGCTTCAACGACTTCCTGGCGAACCCGCACGTCCCGCCGCTGTGGATCGCCCTGCTGTCGGTGATCTCCGGCGTGCTGTGGTCGTCGATCATCGGCGGCACGACGCGCACCCGCTGGGTGTCGTTCGGCGCCGCGGTCGTCGCGACGGCCGCCGCGCTGCTGTTCATCTCGAACACCGGCTGGCTGCTCGACCCGAGCCTGGGCCTGGTGGGCGTGCTCGCCCTCGGCGTCGGCATCGCGTTCGGCATCGTGGCGCTGACCGCGGGCCTGCAGAACCGCCGCGCGCTGTACGCCTCGCTCACGACCGCCGCCATCGGCGCCGCGCTCTACTACCCGCTGCAGTACGCGTTCGTGAACGCGAGCTGGGGCCTGATGGCGCTGCTCGCCGTCGCCGCCCTCGCGGTGGGCCTCGTGGTCGGCTACCTGTTCGGCGGCTACGACCGCGTCGTCTCGATGCGCGCCGCCGCGGTCACCGCGATCGGCGTCGGCGTGCTGCTGTTCGTCGACCGCGTGATGGCGGTCTGGTACCCGTACTCGAACGCGTCGCAGATCAACGGCCGGCCGATCGCGACCATCGGGTCGCAGACGCCGGGCCTGTCCGGGGACTTCTGGGTGCAGTCGCTCGACAAGTTCACCCACCTGATCCTGCCGACGATCGCCCTGATCCTGATCTCGTTCGCGAGCTACACCCGGTACTCCCGGGCGAGCCTGCTCGAGGTCATGAACCAGGACTACATCCGCACCGCGCGGGCCAAGGGCCTGTCCGAGCGGGTCGTCACCACGCGGCACGCCTTCCGCAACGCGCTCATCCCGCTGGCCACCGTCGTGCCGCTCGACATCGCGGCCCTGTTCGGCGGCGCGATCATCACCGAGCGCATCTTCTCGTGGAGCGGCATGGGCGCGTTGTTCATCAAGTCCCTCGGCGCCAAGGACGCGGACCCGATCATGGGGTACTTCCTCGTGACCGGCACGCTCCTCGTCCTCGCCAACATCGTGGTCGACTTCGTGTACGCCGCGCTCGACCCCCGGATCCGGGTGAACTCATGAGCATCACTCCTCCCCTCGAGCCCCACGAGGGCATCACCGACCCGAAGGCCGCGGTCGAGAACACCGAGAACGCGATCGAGCTCAAGGAGGTCGAGGGCCTCTCGCAGGGCCGCATCGTCCTGCGGCGGTTCCTCCGGCACCGGGGCGCGATGATCTCCGCGATCGTCCTGCTCGGCGTCGTCATCCTGGTGACCACGTCCATCGGCTGGGGCCCGATCCCCGGCTGGTGGAAGTACGGCTACCGCGAGACCAGCGACATCGTGAACGCCGGCGGCGCCCCGACGATGGGCTTCGAGAACGGCCGGTTCGTCTTCGGCGACCACCCGTTCGGCCAGGACAACATCGGCCACGACGGCTTCGCGCTCGTCATGCGCGGCACGCAGCAGTCGCTGACCGTCATGGTCGTGATCGGCCTGCTGTCGACGACGATCGGCGTGCTGGTCGGCGCCGCGGCCGGGTTCTTCCGCGGCCGCCTGGACGACCTGCTCATGCGGTTCACCGACATGATCATCACGATCCCGGTGATCATGATCGGCGCCATCCTCGGCGTGCTGGTCGGCGGCGCGAACCCCTGGTCGCTGGCCATCGCCCTGTCGCTGGTGTCGTGGACGAACATGGCGCGGCTCGTGCGCGGGCAGTTCCTCACCCTGCGCGAGCGGGAGTTCGTGGACGCGGCCCGCGTGGCCGGCGCCTCGAACGGCCGGATCATGTTCAAGCACATCCTGCCGAACGCCGTCGGCGTGATCATCGTCAACGCGACGCTGCTCATGGCCTCGGCGATCCTGCTCGAGACCGCGCTGTCCTACCTGGGCTTCGGGATCAACAGCCCCGAGGTCTCCCTGGGCCAGCTCATCAACGAGTATCAGACCGCGTTCGCCACGCGGCCCTGGCTGTTCTGGTGGCCCGGCCTGTTCATCGTGACGATCGCGCTGTGCGTGAACTTCATCGGTGACGGCCTGCGGGACGCCTTCGACCCGCGGCAGCGGCGCATCCCGACCAGGCGGGCGCTCGCCCGGGCGGACGCGCGCAAGGCCAAGTCCCAGGCGCGGGCCGCGGCCAGGGCCTGACGTGTCAGAGCGCCACGGTCAGCACGCTGGCCGCGATCAGCACGGCGATCGCGGCCAGCGTGCCGGCGTGCCAGCGGACCCGCGGGGTCGCGCGCTCGAGGCGGGGGTCGTCCAGGACGCCCGCGTCGCGCAGCTCCTCCCAGCGGGCGCGCACGAGGATGGCCGCCTGGCCGGAGGCGCTCGACGCGAGGTCGCCGGGGCGCACGGTGCCGCCGGGGCCGTAGGTCGAGCCGGGGAGGTTCGCCACGTCGTCCCTGCCGGCGGTGGCCACCCGGGCCCGGCTCGGCGCCGGAGCGGCCCACGCGGCGTAGTCGCCGTAGGCGGTGTGCAGCGTGAGCGCGTAGCGGGTGTCGACCCGCTGGATCGTCGGCCAGGGCAGCTCGATCGTCCGGGTGACGTTCCGGAGCTCGACGCCCGCGGGGCTGACCAGCACGGCCGGGCGCCAGTAGGCCGCCCAGACCCAGAGCACCACCAGCAGCACCGGTGCCACGTAGGGCCACGTGGCCCCCGCGTCGGCCACCAGCCCGGTCACGAGGCCACCGAGGCCCAGGACCGCCACGACCACCGCCAGAACCCGGCCGAAGGCCGGCCTGTACTCCACCACGTCCGCCGAGACCATGCGGCCATCGTCCCAGACCAGCGGACGACCGCCCCTCTCGACGTCGCGCGGCCCGCCCACATCGGGTCGTCCCACGGAAGGATCTCGTGAACCGTGTCCACTGACTTCGCCACCGCCCCCGGCGGCCCGGCCGCCCCGGCCCCCGGTGCCAAGGCGCCGATCCTCGAGGTCCGCGACCTCACGGTCGAGTTCTTCGTCGACGGCGAGTGGTTCCCGGCCGCCCAGGACGTCAGCTACGACGTCCGCCCGGGCGAGGTCCTCGCGATCGTCGGCGAGTCCGGCTCCGGCAAGACCCAGTCGTCGATGTCGCTGATCGGCCTGCTGCCCCCGAACGGCCGCTCGTCGGGCTCCGCGAAGCTGGCGGGCCGCGAGCTGCTCGGGCTGAACCACAAGCAGCTGAGCAAGGTGCGCGGCAACGAGGTCGCCGTCATCTTCCAGGAGCCGATGACCGCGCTGAACCCGGTGTACACCGTCGGGTTCCAGATCGTCGAGACCCTGCGCGTGCACTTCGACATGACGCCGAAGCAGGCGCGCGAGCGCGCGATCGAGCTGCTGCGCCTGGTCGACCTCCCGAACCCGGAGGAGTCGGTCGACAAGTACCCGCACCAGCTCTCCGGCGGCCAGCGCCAGCGCGCCATGATCGCCCAGGCCCTCGCCTGCGAGCCCAAGCTGCTCATCGCGGACGAGCCGACCACGGCGCTCGACGTCACCGTCCAGGCCGAGATCCTCAAGCTCATGCGCGACCTGCGGCACCGCGTCGACGCCGGCATCATCCTCATCACCCACGACATGGGCGTGGTCGCGGACCTGTCCGACCGCGTGATGGTGATGAAGAACGGCCGCGTCGTGGAGTCGGGCTCGGCGGACGAGGTGTTCAACCGCCCGCAGCACGAGTACACCCGCCAGCTGCTCGACGCCGTGCCGCACCTCGGCTCCGAGACCTACGCGGCCCAGGGCCTGCACGGCGAGCACCCGGTCGCCGAGGCCGAGGGCACCGCGCAGGTCACCGAGCGCGCGGGCGTCGACCCGTTCGGCACCGCCGCGCCGGCCGCCGCCCCGGGCTTCGCGCTCGAGGCCAAGGGCCTGGTCATCGAGTACCCGGGCCGCGGCCGCGTCCCCGCGTTCCGCGCCATCAACGGCATCGACCTGACCATCGGCAAGGGCGAGGTCGTCGGCCTGGTCGGCGAGTCCGGCTCCGGCAAGACCACCGTCGGCCGCGCCGCGGTCGGCCTGCTCCCGGTGGCCGGCGGCTCGCTCTCGGTCAACGGCGTCGAGCTGGCCGGCATCAAGCCGAAGGACCTGCGCGCCGTCCGCCAGGACGTCTCGATCGTGTTCCAGGACCCGGGCTCCTCGCTGAACCCGCGCCTGCCGATCGGCGAGTCCATCGGCGAGCCGCTCAAGCTGCACAAGATCGCCTCGGGCGCCGACCTGGACCGCCGGGTCGAGTCCCTGCTGGACCGGGTGCACCTGCCCCGCGCCATGCGGAACCGCTACCCGCACGAGCTGTCCGGCGGCCAGCGCCAGCGCGTCGGCATCGCCCGCGCCCTGGCCCTGTCGCCCAAGCTGCTCATCGCCGACGAGCCGACCTCCGCGCTCGACGTGTCGGTGCAGGCGCGCGTGCTGGAGCTGTTCCAGGAGCTGCAGCGCGAGTACGGGTTCGCCTGCCTGTTCATCAGCCACGACCTCGCGGTCGTGGAGATCCTGTCCAACCGGATCGCCGTGATGAGCAAGGGCGACCTGGTCGAGGTCGGCCCGCGCGAGCAGATCCTCCGCTCGCCGCAGCAGGACTACACCCGGCGCCTGCTCGCCGCGGTGCCCGTGCCGAACCCGGCCGAGCAGAAGCTGCGCCGCGAGGAGCGGGACCGGCTGCTGGCCGCGGCCGCGCCGGCCGGCACCTCGGCCGCGCAGGCCGCGGTGGCCGACGGGCAGCGCGTCCAGGCGTTCGAGGACGAGCAGGTCACCAACGCGGGCCGCTACGAGGGCAACATCCGCCCGCGCGGCGGTTCCGACGGGGTCTGACCCCTCCGACGAGCACCACCACGCGCGCCCCGGCACGACCCCTCCTCGTGCCGGGGCGCGCGTGCGCGTACAATCGATCGGCGCTCGACGTCGTCGCGCCCCTCATCTCCCCACTTCCTCGCGGAAACGAGTCCTGACATGACTGTGCCCACCTCGCCCACGGGCACGCGCGTGCGCGGCGACCTGCGCAACGTCGCGATCGTCGCGCACGTCGACCACGGCAAGACCACGCTGGTCGACGCGATGCTCCACCAGTCCGGCGCCTTCGGTGCGCACGCCCACGTGGACGAGCGCGCGATGGACTCGGGCGACCTCGAGCGCGAGAAGGGCATCACCATCCTCGCGAAGAACACCGCGGTCCGGTACGCCGGCCCCGCGGCGGCCGCGGCGGGCGAGCCCGGTGGCATCACGATCAACGTGATCGACACCCCGGGCCACGCCGACTTCGGCGGCGAGGTCGAGCGCGGCCTGTCGATGGTCGACGGCGTCGTGCTGCTCGTCGACGCGTCCGAGGGCCCGCTGCCCCAGACCCGGTTCGTGCTGCGCAAGGCGCTGGCCGCGAAGCTCCCGGTCATCCTGGTCGTCAACAAGGTCGACCGCCCGGACTCCCGCATCACCGAGGTCGTCGCCGAGGCGACCGACCTGCTGCTGGGCCTGGCGTCCGACCTGCACGACGAGGTCGAGGACCTGGACCTCGACGCGATCCTGGACGTCCCGGTCGTGTACGCCGCCGCCAAGGCCGGCCGCGCCTCGCTGACCCAGCCCGCCGACGGCGGCCTGCCGGACTCCGAGAACCTGGAGCCGCTGTTCGCCACGATCCTCGAGAAGATCCCGGCGCCGACCTACACCGAGGGCGCGCCGCTGCAGGCGCACGTCACCAACCTCGACGCCTCGCCGTTCCTCGGCCGGCTCGCGCTGCTCCGCATCTTCAACGGCGAGCTCACCAAGGGCCAGACCGTGGCCTGGGCGCGGCACGACGGCACGATGCAGAACGTCCGCATCACCGAGCTGCTCGAGACCAAGGCGCTCGACCGCGTCCCGACCGAGAAGGCCGGCCCCGGCGACATCGTCGCGGTCGCGGGCATCGCCGACATCACCATCGGCGAGACCCTGACCGACCCCGACGACCCGCGGCCGCTGCCGCTCATCACGGTCGACGACCCGGCGATCTCGATGACCATCGGCATCAACACCTCGCCGCTGGCCGGCAAGGGCGGCAAGGGCCACAAGGTCACCGCCCGGCAGGTCAAGGACCGGCTCGACTCGGAGCTCATCGGCAACGTGTCGCTCCGCGTCGTCCCGACCGACCGCCCCGACGCCTGGGAGGTCCAGGGCCGCGGCGAGCTCGCGCTGGCGATCCTGGTCGAGCAGATGCGCCGGGAGGGCTTCGAGCTCACCGTCGGCAAGCCGCAGGTCGTCACCAAGAAGATCGACGGCAAGGTGCACGAGCCGGTCGAGCGCATGACGATCGACGTGCCCGAGGAGTACCTGGGCGCCGTCACGCAGCTGCTCGCGCAGCGCAAGGGCCGCATGGAGACCATGTCGAACCACGGCACCGGCTGGGTCCGCATGGAGTTCCTGGTCCCGTCGCGCGGCCTCATCGGCTTCCGCACCCGGTTCCTCACCGACACCCGCGGCACCGGCATCGCGTCGTCCATCGCGGAGGGCTACGAGCCGTGGGCCGGCCCGATCGAGACCCGGGTCGCGGGCTCGCTGGTCGCCGACCGCGCGGGCGTCGTGACGCCGTTCGCGATGATCAACCTGCAGGAGCGCGGGTCGTTCTTCGTCGACCCGACGCAGGAGGTCTACGAGGGCATGATCGTCGGCGAGAACTCCCGCGCCGAGGACATGGACGTCAACATCACCAAGGAGAAGAAGCTCACCAACATGCGCTCCTCCACGGCCGACAACTTCGAGAACCTGGTGCCGCCGCGGCACCTGACCCTCGAGGAGTCGCTGGAGTTCGCCCGCGAGGACGAGTGCGTCGAGGTGACCCCCGAGGTCGTCCGCATCCGCAAGGTGATCCTGGACCAGACGGAGCGCGCCCGGGCCGTGGCCCGTACCAAGCGCGCCTGACGCCTGCGCGCATGACCGGCACCGGGAGGCCGGAGAACAGGACAGGGTGGGTGGTTGT
>NZ_JBYTEP010000009.1:0-20459 GCF_058792015.1 Cellulomonas sp. EB106-03-03-XG116 | reverse complement strand
CACGCCGACCCGCACGGGTGGCGTGCTCGCGGTGCACGCGCACCCGGACGACGAGACGCTGTCGACCGGCGCGCTGCTCGCGACCTGGGCCGCGGCCGGGCTGCCGGCCACCGTCGTCACCTGCACCCGCGGCGAGCGCGGCGAGGTGATCGGCGCGCCGCTCGCCGCCCTCGAGGGCGACGGCGAGGCGCTGGCGGCGCACCGCGAGCGGGAGCTCGCGGCCGCGGTGTCCGCGCTGGGCGCGACCCAGCACTTCCTCGACGCCCTCCCGCTCCCGGCGGACCTGGCCGACCCCGCCGAGGTTGCAGAAGATGTTGCCTTCGCGGCTCGCGAAGCGACATCTTCTGCATGCTCGGCGGGCGATCCGGGTGCGGGGCAGGGCGGGCCGGGTGCGCGGTACGAGGACTCCGGGATGGCCTGGGTCGGGACCGGGCGCGCCGGGGCCGCGGGGGAGGTGCCTGCGCGGGCGCTCGTCGCCGTGCCGCTCGACGTCGCGGCCGGGCGGCTGGCCGGGCTGCTGCGGGAGCGGCGGCCGGACCTGGTCGTGACGTACGAGCCGGGCGGCGGGTACGGGCACCCGGACCACGTGCGCGCGCACGCGATCACGATGCGCGCGGTCGAGATGGCCGCGGGCGCCGACGGCTGGGCGCCCGCCGTCGCGTGGGCCGTGGCCCCCGCGGCCGCCCTGCGCGCGGGGTACGCCGCCCTCGCCGCCGACCCGACCGCCCGGGCCGTGCTGGCCGCCGCCGCGGACGACCGCCGGTCGACCCGCGAGGCCCCGCTCGTGCTGCCCGACCCGGCGGGCCCGCTGCCGTCGGTCGCGACCGACACGCCCGCGGACCTGGTCGTGGAGGTGCTGCCCGTCCGGGACCGCCTGCTCGCGGCGCTGCGCGCGCACGCCACCCAGGTCCAGGCGGTCGCGCCGCTCGACCACCCGGACGCCGTGGCCTGCTACGCCCTGTCGAACCTCGTGCTCGCCCCGGTCCTGCCGCGGGAGTCCTACGCCTGGGCCCCGGGCCGCGACCCGGCCGCTCCGCTCCCGCTGCCCTGAGCGGCGCGGGGTAGCCTGGCGCGTGTGCAGCCCCTGACGACCCGGATGGTCCTCCGCGCCCTCGGCGCCCTGCTGCTCGGCGTGCTCGTGGGCGCCGTCGGCACCGTCATGCACCGGTCGGTGCGGCCCTGGGGCGTCGTCGTCTGCCTGCTGCTCGTGCTGGCCGCCTCGGTGACGGCGCGCGCCTGGGGCGGCTGGGTCGCGTCCGTCGGGCTGCTGGTCGGGCTGTTCGGCAGCGTCCAGGTGCTGTCCGGGTTCGGGCCGGGCGGCGACGTGCTGGTGCCGGGCGGGGACGCCGTGCTCGGCTGGACGTGGGCGCTCGGGGCGCTGGTCGTCGCGCTCGCCGTGGCCCTGGCGCCGCGCCGCTGGTTCGCCGACGTGCCGCTGCGCCGCGGGCCGAGCACGCCGTGACCGAGGTCGACCCGCTCTACGGCGACGGGTCGGGGGCCACCGGCGCCGCGGCCACGGACGCCTTCCGGTCCGCGATGGGGCGGCTCCCCGCGGGGGTGGTCGTGGTGTCCGTGCGGTGGAAGGGCACCGACCACGCGATGACGGCCTCGGCGCTGACCTCGGTCTCGCTCGAGCCGCCGATGCTGCTGCTCTGCGTGCACCAGGACGCGCGGCTGCGCGACGCGCTGGACGAGGTCGACACGTGGGCGGTGAGCGTGCTCGCCGACGACCAGGCGCCGGTCGCCGACTGGCTCGCCTCCCCGGGCCGCCCCGCCGTCGGCCAGCTGGCGCGCGTGCCGCACGTCCCGGCGCCGCGGTCGGGCGCCGCGTGGGTGCAGGGCGCGGCGGCGTGGTTCGAGTGCCGGACGGCGCAGATCGTGCCGGCGGGGGACCACGACGTGGTGCTGGCGGACGTGCTCGAGTCGCGCGAGGGCGATCCCGCGGCGGGCTCGTTGGTGCACCTGCGCCGCCGGGTGCGCGGGCTGCGCTGACCCGCGGCCGGCGTGCCGGCGTCCGCCGGTGCGGCGCCGTGTCCCGGCCGGCCGGGCACCGTTGCGAAGTCGTGACCTGGGAACCCGGCCAAACCGGGCCCACGTCACGGGTCGGGCACGGGTGGCGGCCGTAGAATCGGCGGTCGCGGCGCCCTGATTCGGCAGCGCCGCACACTCGCGAGGGGGAGCTGGATGGCGAAGGGCAGCGCGGAGGGCACCGAGCCCGTCGTGGACGGCGACGGACCCGCGGAGTCGTGGTCCCCGCTCGACGAGTTCGAGCCCGAGCGCCCGCGGCGCTGGCTGCGCCCGACGCTGGTCGTCGGCGGGATCGTCGTGGTGCTCGCGGGCGCCTACGTCGGCGCGTCCTTCGCCCTGGCCGACCGCGTCCCGCGGGGCACCACCGTCGCGGGCGTCGAGATCGGCGGCATGACCGCGGCGCGGGCCGAGCAGACCCTGACCGACGAGCTCGGCGACCTCGCGACCCAGCCGGTGCCGGTGAGCGCGCAGGACATGTCCGGCACGGTCGACCCGGCCACCGCGGGCCTGACGTTCGACGCCGCCGCGACCGTGGACCGGCTCACGGGCGCGGACCTGCGCCCCCAGCGGCTGTGGCGGCACGTCGTCGGCGGCGGGGCCGAGGCGCCGGTGACGGTCGTCGACGACGCGGCGCTGGACGCCGCGGTCGAGCAGCTGTCCGGGTCGCTGACGCTCGCGCCCGTGGACGGCTCGATCGCGTTCGCGGACGGCGAGGCGCACGCCGTCGCCGCCGAGGACGGCTGGGCGCTGGACGAGGACGCCATGCGCACGACGCTGGTCGACACGTGGCTGACCGCCGCCCGGCCGCTGGAGCTCGCCACCGAGGTCGTCGCCCCCGCCATCACCCAGGAGGCGACCGACGAGGCCCTGCAGGAGGTGGCGTCGCGCGTCGTGGCGGCCCCCGTCGCGGTCCAGGTCGCGGGGCAGACCGTCGAGCTGCCGGTGGACGTGCTGGCGGCGACGGCGTCGATGGTGCCGCAGGACGACGAGCTCGTGCTGCAGATGGACGGCCCCGCGCTCGCCGAGGCCGTGCTCGCCCGCTCCACGGACCTGCTGACCACCGCCTCCGACGCGCGGTTCGAGTTCCAGGACGGCGCCCCGGTGATCGTGCCGGGCACCCCCGGCACCACGCTGGACCCCGCGGCGCTCGCGACGGCCGTGGCGGCGGCGACCCAGGCCGACCAGCGGAACGCGCCGGTCGAGCTCGTCGAGTCCGACCCCGCGCAGACCACCGAGGCGCTGCAGGCCCTCGGCGTGACGACGGTCGTCTCCGAGTTCTCGACCCCGCTGACCTCCGAGCCCCGGCGCACGCAGAACATCGCCGCCGGCGCGGCCGCGATCTCCGGCACGCTGGTCCGCCCGGGGGAGACGTTCAGCCTCACCGACGCGCTCGGCCCGATCGACGCGGCGCACGGGTTCACCACCGCCGGCGCGATCGTCAGCGGCGAGCACACGGACGCGTGGGGCGGCGGGCTCTCCCAGCTGTCGACGACCACGTACAACGCGGCGTACTTCGCCGGCATGGAGGACGTCGAGCACAAGCCGCACTCGGAGTGGTTCACCCGCTACCCGGCCGGCCGCGAGGCGACGCTGTTCACCGGCACGCTGGACATGCGGTGGAAGAACACCACCCCGTACGGCGCGCTGGTCCAGGCGTACGTCGCGGACGGCAAGACGTGGGTCCGGATCTGGAGCACCCCGTACTTCGAGGTGACCTCCGAGGCGGGCCCGAAGACGAACGTCGTCCAGCCGACCACCGTGTACTCGCAGTCGGCGACGTGCTCGCCGCAGTCCGCGGGCAACCCGGGTTTCCGGATCACCAACACACGGACGATCAAGCTCAACGGCGAGGTCGTCGCGGTCGAGCCCTCGACGTGGACGTACAAGGCGCAGAACAAGGTGGTGTGCGGGCCGGACCCGGCCACGGCGGCACCCGCGGGCTGACCGCACCGCGCGCGGGGCAGGTCGCACCGCCCCGCGGGGCGGGTCGCACCGCCCGGGGTGCGCCGGGCCGGTCAGCGCCGCGGGCGCCGCTCCGGGGCGGGCGGCACGACCTTGCCCAGCGCGATCTCGGCGCCGGGCACCCGGACGTCCCCGGCGCGGCGCGTCCGGACCGTGACGCCGTCGCCGTCCACCGCCACCAGGTCGCCGAGCACGTCGGTGTAGGGCTGCGGCTCGCCGGCGGGCAGCCGGCGCCGGACGACGACCCGCTGGCCGGCCCGCCACGCGCGCCAGGGGGCGTCGGCCGGGGCGCCCACCCCGGGGTCCGCGCCGGGGCTCGCGCCGGGTCCCGCGTCGTCGCTGGTCACGTGTGGTCCCCGTCTCGTCGTGCCCTGCTGCGCCGGTCGTGCGCAGGTGAGCGATACTAGGAGCAGCCAGCCCGAGACGACCCGGACCGCGCCCGACCGCCGAGGCCGGGGCGTGTGGAGGACACCGATGACGTATGTGATCGCCCAGCCCTGCGTGGACGTCAAGGACAAGGCGTGCATCGAGGAGTGCCCGGTCGACTGCATCTACGAGGGCAAGCGCTCGCTGTACATCCACCCCGACGAGTGCGTGGACTGCGGCGCCTGCGAGCCGGTCTGCCCCGTCGAGGCCATCTACTACGAGGACGACGTCCCCGAGCAGTGGAGCGAGTACTACAAGGCCAACGTCGAGTTCTTCGACGACCTGGGCTCGCCCGGCGGCGCGGCCAAGATGGGCGTGATCGAGAAGGACCACCCCGTGATCGCGACGCTGCCGCTCCAGGTGCACGGCGAGTAGGCGCGTGGGCCTGCACACCGGCGCGCTGCCGGACTTCCCCTGGGACACCCTGACGGCGTACGGCGACCGGGCGCGCGCGCACCCGGACGGCATCGTCGACCTGTCCGTGGGGACCCCGGTCGACCCGACGCCCGAGGTGGTGCGCCGGGCGCTGGCCGACGCCGCCGACGCGCCCGGCTACCCGCAGACCTGGGGCACCCCCGCGCTGCGCGACGCCGTCGTCGCCTGGTACGCGCGGCGCCGCGGCGTCCCCGGCCTCGACCCGGCGGGCGTGCTGCCGACCGTCGGCTCCAAGGAGCTCGTCGCGCTGCTGCCCGCGCTGCTGCGCCTGGGCGCGGGCGACCTGGTCGCGCACCCCGCCGCGGCCTACCCGACCTACGACGTGGGGGCCCGCCTGGCCGGCGCGGAGCCGGTCGCGACCGATGACCCGGCGGCGCTGCTCGCCGGGCCGGACGGCGACCGGGTGCGCCTGGTCTGGCTGAACTCGCCGGGCAACCCGGACGGCCGGGTGCTGGGCGTCGAGGAGCTGCGCGCGGTGGTCGAGGCCGCCCGCGCCGCGGCCGCGCGCACCGGCCGGCCCGTCGTCGTGGCCTCCGACGAGTGCTACGCCGAGCTGGCCTGGGACGAGCCGTGGGCCACCGCGGGCGTGCCGAGCGTCCTGGACCCGCGCGTGACCGGCGGCGACGTGTCCGGGCTGCTGGCGCTGTACTCGCTGTCCAAGCAGTCGAACCTGGCGGGCTACCGCGCGGCGTTCGCCGCGGGTGACCCGGCGCTGGTGGCCGACCTGCTCGCCACCCGCAAGCACGTCGGCATGATCGTGCCGGCCCCGGTGCAGGCGGCGATGGTCGTCGCGCTGGGCGACGACGCCCACGTGGCCGAGCAGCGCGAGCGGTACCGCGCCCGGCGATCGGCGCTGCTCGGCGCCCTCGTGGCCGCGGGCCTCGTCGTCGACCGGTCCGCCGCGGGCCTGTACCTGTGGGCGCGGCCGGCCGCGGGCGACGACGACTGCTGGGCCACCGTCGGCCGGCTGGCGGAGCGCGGGATCCTGGTCGCGCCCGGCTCGTTCTACGGCGCCCCGCGGCACGTGCGGGTGGCGCTGACGGGGACGGACGAGCGGATCGCGGCGGCGGTCGAGCGGCTGGCGGCGGTCGGCGCGCGCTGACGTCGCGGGACCCGGCGCGGGGCCCCGCGCCGGCGGTGCGCGACCTGCGACCGACCGTGTGACCCTCGTCACAGCGCCTCGCGCCGCTCCCGGGATGGTTCCGCCCGCGGACGGCACGTAGCCTCGACGCAGGCCGAGCCACCCCCGTGGCGCGCGCCCGCACCGCAGCGGCCGCCGGCGACCTGACCTGCACGACCTCGCGGACCGGACCGAGGTCCGAAGCCCCGCACACCGCCCGAGGAGGAGCGCCATGTCCGACGTCACCACCGAGCCTGTCCAGCTGGTCGTCGACGGCACCCCGCACGACCTGCCGGTGGTGCGCGCGACCGAGGGCAACGACGGCGTCGTCGTGTCGTCGCTGCTGCGCGAGACCGGCCTGGTCACCGTCGACCCCGGCTTCATGAACACCGCGTCCTGCGAGTCGCAGATCACCTACATCGACGGCGACGCGGGCATCCTGCGCTACCGCGGGTACCCGATCGACCAGCTCGCCGAGCGGTCCTCGTTCCTCGAGGTCGCGTACCTGCTCATCAACGGCGAGCTGCCGACCACGGACCAGCTCGAGGCGTTCGTCGAGCGGATCAACCGGCACACGTTCGTCCACGAGAACTTCCGGACGTTCATGGGCACGTTCCCGTCCGGCGCGCACCCGATGGCGGTGATGTCGTCGGCGATCAACGCGCTGCCGACGTTCTACCCGGAGTCGCTCGACCCGTTCGACCCGGCGACGGTCGAGCTCGCGACCGTGCTCATCCTCGCGAAGACCCGGACGATCACCTCGTACCTGCACCGCACCTCCCGCGGCGAGCCGCTGCTGTACCCGGACTACTCGCGCGGGTACATCGAGGACTTCCTGCGGATGACGTTCGCGGTCCCGTACCAGCAGTACGACGTCGACCCGACGGTGGTGCGCGCGCTCGACAAGCTGCTGATCCTGCACGCCGACCACGAGCAGAACTGCTCGACGTCGACGGTCCGCATCGTTGGGTCCAGCCACGCCAACCTGTACGCGTCGGTCGCCGCGGGCATCAACGCGCTGTCGGGCCCGTTGCACGGCGGCGCCAACGAGGCCGTGCTCCGGATGCTCGCCGAGATCCAGGCGAACGGCGGCGACGCCACCGAGTTCATGCGCCGGGTCAAGAACAAGGAGCAGGGCGTCCGGCTCATGGGCTTCGGGCACCGGGTCTACAAGAACTACGACCCGCGCGCCGCCATCGTGAAGGAGAGCGCCGACGCGGTGCTCGCGGCGCTCGGCAAGGACAACGAGCTGCTGGACATCGCGCGGACCCTCGAGGAGATCGCGCTGTCCGACGAGTACTTCATCTCGCGCAAGCTCTACCCGAACGTCGACTTCTACACCGGCCTGATCTACAAGGCGATGGGCTTCGACGAGCGGATGTTCACGCCGCTGTTCGCGCTCGGCCGGATGCCCGGCTGGATCGCGCAGTGGCGGGAGATGATGACCGACCCGCAGACCAAGATCGGCCGGCCGCGCCAGGTGTACTCGGGCTCCCCGGAGCGGACCTTCGTCCCGGTCGAGGAGCGCTGACGGGGGCACCGCCCGCGCGGGCGAGCGCTTCCCCCGGATCGGGCCGGACGAACCGGTCAGAACCCGACGAGCCGGACCGATCCCGGGAGGCATGTCGCCCACTGAGGCCGCGCACCATCGCGGCAGCGGCCGGCGGTCAGGACCCGTGCGGGGGCGACGCGGGGTGCGGCCGACCGGCGTCGAGCGGGCCTTCGGGCCCGAGGAGATCATCGTCTCCAAGACCGACCCGAAAGGGGTCGTGACCTACGCGAACGACGTGTTCGTGCGCGTGAGCGGGTACGCCGAGGACGAGATCGTCGGCGCGCCGCACAACCTGATCCGGCACCCGGCGATGCCGCGCGCGGTGTTCCGGCTCATGTGGGACGTCATCCCCACGGGCCGGGAGCTGTTCGCGTACGTGCTCAACCTCGCGGCGGACGGCGGGCACTACTGGGTGCTGGCGCACGTCACCGCCTCGCGGGGACCCTGTGGCCGGGTGGTCGGATACCACTCCAACCGCCGGTGGGTGCCGCCGGCCACGCGGCGCACCGTCGGCGACCTGTACGCCCGCGTCCGGGCCGCGGAGGACGCCGAGCCGGGGACGCCCGCCGCGCTCGCCGCGGGTGCGGCCGCGCTCGACGCCGCCCTGGCCGACGCCGGGGTGACGTACGACGAGTGGGTGTGGTCGCTGGCCGGCCGGGACGACGCCGACGGGGGTGCCGCGTGACCGCGGCGACGCCGCCCGGGGTCCCGGGTGCCCGCGGCCTCCGGTGGTCCCGGTCGCACCGGTCGCCCCGGACCGCCGGGCCGTCCGCGGCCCCCGACGACGGCGCCGCGGCCGCGCTGGCGGCGATCGCGGCGTTCTGCGAGCGCATCGCGGCGGGCAACCTCGAGGGGCGGCTGCCCGCGCTCGGGGACGACCCCGACGTCCGGCGCGCCCGGGCGTCCCTCAACCGGCTCGCGGACCTGGTCGACGCCTACGTCCGCGAGTCCCAGGCGTCCCTGACCGCGGCGGGCGAGGGCCGGTTCCACCGCCGGTTCCTGCGCCGCGGCATGCCGGGCGCGTTCCGGGAGGGCGCCGCGCGGATCGACGGGGCGCGCGCCGCGCTGGAGGGCGCCGCGACCCGCACCGCCCGGGACCGGGCGGAGCGGGCGGACCTGGCCGAGCGGATGGTCGCGGTGGCGGAGCGGGTCGCGGGGAGCGCGCAGCGGCTCGCGACCTCCGCCGCGGCGCTGGCGGCGGCGGCCGAGCAGGCCACGGCGGCGGCGCGCGACTCCCGCGCCACGGTCCGCGAGCTCGCCGAGACCTCCGGGCAGATCGACGAGGCCGCCGGGCTGGTCAAGGCCATCGCCAGCCGGACCCGGCTGCTCGCGCTCAACGCGACCATCGAGGCCGCGCGGGCGGGGGAGGCCGGGCGCGGGTTCGCGGTCGTGGCCCAGGAGGTCCGGTCGCTCGCCGACGACTCCGCGGGGCGGTCGGACGACATCGCGCAGCAGGTGGCCGAGGCGCAGGCGGTGGCCGAGCAGGCGGGGCGCGCGATCGGCCGGATCGACGACATCGTGGCGGGCATGTCGAGCCAGGTCGAGGCCGTCGCGGCGGCGGCGGGCGGTGGCTCGGATGCGGGCGCCGAGGCGGAGGGCCTGGCCGAGCTCGCGGAACACCTCCGGGAGGAGATCACGGCCTTCGCGTCCTTGCGCTGACCTGGCGCGTCCCACGCCCGCCCGCCGAGATAGGACCTCCGCGAGGAGATAGGACCGTCCAGGGTCCTATCTCGGCGGGCAGGTCCTATCTCGGCGAGAGGGGAGCGAAAGGGGAGGGGGCCGAGGGTCAGGGGGCCGGGGCCAGGGTCACGGCGACCGTGCCCTCCGGGACCGCGCCCGCGTCGGCCGTCGCGCCGCCCGCGGTCCAGCCCTCGCCGCCGCGGTCCCACCGGTCGTCGCCGACCTCGACCGCGTCGACGCCCAGGCCCTCCGCGACCGCGACCGCCCACTGCGCGACGGCCCAGGAGGCGCGCGCCGGGTCGCCGCCGGTCGCCGCGGTCAGGCCGGCGACGTCGAGCAGCACGACCGGCCCCGCCGACCCGTCGGCCGCGCCGTCGACGGCCGCGGACACCGCACCGCCGAAGTCGCGCTGCACCCGCGCCGCCACGGCGTCGACGCTGCCCGGCCCGGCCGCGGGGTCGAGGTCGCAGTCGAGCGCCGCGGGCGTCCAGCCGGTCAGCGCGGAGGCCCAGGCGCGGGACCGGCCCTCGTGCTGCGCGTAGGCGCCCGGGAACCCGGAGCGCTGCACGGCCTGGGCCGCCTCGGTCACGGGCAGCTCGGTGTACCCGGGCACGGCGACCAGCCCGTCGTAGAACTTCCCGGTCGAGTACACCGGGTCCATGATCTGCTCCACGGTGCCCCAGCCCTGCGAGGGGCGCTGCTGGAACAGCCCGATCGAGTCCCGGTCGCCGTAGTCGATGTTGATCAGCCGCGACTCCTGCAGCGCGGTCGCGAGCCCGATGGTGGCGGCGCGCGCGGGCAGGCCGCGCTGCGCGGCGGTGGCGGCGATCAGGGCGGCGTTGTCGGCCTGGTCCGCGGACAGCCCCCACGCCGTGCCGTCGACGGTCGCGGTGCACCGCCGGGACGCGGGCGCGGGCGACGTGCCGCCGAGCGCCCACACGACCGCCCCGACCGCCCCCGCCAGCAGCGCGACCGCGGCCAGCGCCGCGCAGCCCAGCCGCGAGGCGGTGCTGCTGCGGCGGCGGGACACGGCGTCAGTTCGCGTGCAGCGCGGCGTTGAGCGTGATGCCCGTGCCGGTGCGCGCGACCGCCTCGACCCCGCCGGTGAGCGAGTTGCGCCGGAACAGCACGCCGTCGGAGCCGGAGAGCTCGCGGGCCTTGACGACGCGCGGGGTGCCGTCCTCGTCGGCCCGGCCGACCAGGGTCACCTTGGTGCCGGCGGTCAGGTACAGGCCCGCCTCGACGACGCAGTCGTCGCCGAGCGAGACGCCGAGGCCGGCGTTCGCGCCCAGCAGCGACCGCTCGCCGATCGACACCCGCTCGCGGCCGCCGCCCGACAGCGTGCCCATGATGGACGCGCCGCCGCCGATGTCGCTGCCCTCGCCGACGACGACGCCCTGCGAGATGCGGCCCTCGACCATCGAGGTGCCGAGCGTGCCCGCGTTGAAGTTCACGAAGCCCTCGTGCATGACCGTGGTGCCGGACGCGAGGTGCGCGCCGAGCCGGACCCGGTCGGCGTCCGCGATCCGCACGCCCTCGGGGAGCACGTAGTCGACCATGCGCGGGAACTTGTCGACCCCGAACACCGTGACCGGGCGGCCCGTGGCCGCGCGCAGCCGGGCGCGGGTGAGCTCGAAGCCGTCGACCGCGCACGGGCCGTGGTCCGTCCACACGACGTTGGGGAGCACGGCGAAGACGCCGTCCAGGTTGAGCGTGTTCGGCGCCGCGAGCCGGTGGGAGAGCAGGTGCAGCCGCAGGTACGCGTCGGCGGTGTCGACCGGCTCGGCGTCGAGGTCCACGACGGTCAGCACGGTCTCGGTGCGGACCCCGCGGGCCGCGTCGACCGCGACCAGCGCCGCGAGCTCCTCGGGGCACTCGGCGGCGGCGGGCACGTCGCCCAGGGCGGGCTGCGGGTACCACGCGTCCAGCACGGTCGCGGAGTCGGTGACGGTGGCCAGGCCCCATGCCCAGGCGGTGCGGTCGGTCATGGCGTCCAGCCTAGGGGCCGTCGGCGAGGGGGCGGTCGTCCGCGGGTAGGGTCGCGGGCGTGACGACGACCACCCCGCTGGACCTGACCGCCGACCTCACGACGCTCACCGCGGCGATCTGCGACATCGCCTCCGTGAGCGGCGACGAGGCGGCGCTGGCCGACGCGGTCGAGGCGGCGCTGCGCGGGTACCCGCACCTCGAGGTGCTCCGCGACGGCGACGCCGTGGTCGCGCGCACGCACCTCGGCCGGCCGTCCCGGGTCGTGGTCGCCGGGCACATCGACACCGTGCCGGTCACCACGGACCCCGCGAACCTGCCGACCCGGCTCGAGGGCGCGGGCGCCGACGCCGTGCTCTGGGGCCGCGGCACGGTGGACATGAAGGGCGGCGTCGCGGTGCAGCTCGCGCTCGCCGCCGCCCTGACCGAGCCGACCCGCGACGTCACCTGGGTGTTCTACGATCACGAGGAGGTCGAGGCCTCGCTGAACGGCCTGGGCCGCATCGCGCGGGAGCACCCGGACTGGCTGGCGGCCGACTTCGCCGTGCTGTGCGAGCCGACCGACGCGGGTCTGGAGGGCGGCTGCAACGGCACCCTGCGCGCCGAGGTCCGGGTGCCGGGCGTCGCGGCGCACTCGGCGCGGGCCTGGACCGGCGTCAACGCGATCCACGGGGCGGCCCCGGTGCTGGCGGCGCTCGCGGCCTACGAGCCCGCCGCCGTCGAGGTCGACGGGCTGGTGTACCGCGAGGGGCTGAACGCCGTGCTGATCAGCGGCGGCGTCGCGACCAACGTCGTCCCGGACCGCTGCGTCGTCACGGTGAACTACCGGTTCGCCCCGTCCCGCTCCGTCGCGGAGGCGGAGGCGCACCTGCGCGACCTGTTCGACGGCTTCGAGGTCGTCGTCACGGACTCCGCCGCCGGCGCCCGCCCCGGGCTGGACGACCCCGCCGCGGCCGAGTTCGCCGCCGCGGTGCTGGGCGTCACCGGCGGCGCGCCCGCCCCCAAGTACGGCTGGACGGACGTCGCGCGGTTCTCCGCGCTCGGCGTGCCCGCGGTGAACTTCGGCCCGGGCGACCCGCTGCTGGCGCACAAGGACGACGAGCGGCTGCCGGTCGCGCAGCTCGAGCTGTGCCACGACGCGCTCCGGGCCTGGCTGACGGCCTGACCCGACCCGTCACGCGGGGTTCACCCGGGCGCCGCCGGGGGCGCCGGTGCGTGCACCGCCGCGGACCGTAGAGTCGGGGCCATGAGCGACGACGGCGTTCCCGTCCCGGGTTCGGGGTACCGCAAGGGCCCCGTGCTGCTGCGGCGCGGGCAGATCCCCACCACCACGTCCGACCAGCGCCTGCTGTCCGGCGGCGACGGCGCCGACTGGCTGCACGGCGACCCGTGGCGGGTCATGCGGATCCAGAGCGAGTTCGTCGAGGGCTTCGGGGCGCTCGCGGAGCTCGGCCCCGCGGTCAGCGTGTTCGGCTCCGCCCGGACGCTGCCCGAGCACCCGGACTTCGCGCTCGGCGAGGAGGTCGGCCGGCTGCTGGCCGAGGCCGGCTACGCGGTGATCACGGGCGGCGGCCCGGGCATCATGTCGGCGGCGAACAAGGGCGCGTCCCAGGCCGGCGGGCTGTCGGTCGGGCTGGGCATCGAGCTGCCGTTCGAGCAGGGCATGAACCCGTGGGTCGACCTCGGGGTCAACTTCCGGTACTTCTTCGCGCGCAAGACGATGTTCGTGAAGTACGCCGAGGGCTTCATCGTGCTGCCCGGCGGCTTCGGCACCTTCGACGAGCTGTTCGAGGCGCTGACCCTGGTGCAGACGCACAAGGTCACGGAGTTCCCGATCGTCCTGGTCGGCACCGACTACTGGCAGGGGCTGCTCGACTGGCTGCGCGGCCCGGTGCTGGAGCGCGGCATGATCCGCGAGGCCGACCTGGAGCTGATCCGGCTGGTCGACGACCCGCAGGAGGCGGTGCGCATCGTCCGCGACCGCGGGGCCGAGCTGCGCGCCGCCGAGCGCGCGGCGGCAGCGGAGGCCGAGCGCGCGCAGGAGGAGGCCGAGGCGGAGGTGGCGGACGAGGCGGAGGACGCCGCGGGTGGGCGCTGAGCCCGCCGCGCCCGCGGGCGTCCCGGCGCCGGGCGCGCCGCTGCTGCTGCGCGGCCGCTGGTTCGGCCCCGGCCGCCCGGTCGTCATGGCGGTGGTGAACCGCACGCCCGACTCGTTCTACGCCGCCGCCCGGTACGACGACGCGGGGGCCGACGCCGCCGTCGCCCGCGCCGAGGAGGAGGGCGCCGACCTGGTCGACCTCGGGGGCGTGCGCGCCGGTCGCGGGCCGGCCGTCGACGTCGCCGAGGAGATCGCCCGGGTCGTCCCGCTGGTCGAGCGGGTCCGCCGCCGGCACCCCGACCTGTTGGTCAGCGTCGACACCTGGCGGGCCGAGGTCGCGCGCGCCGCGGCGGACGCCGGTGCCGACCTGCTCAACGACACCTGGGCCGGGCACGACCCGGCGCTGGTGGAGGTCGCGGCCGAGCGCGGGCTGGGCGTGGTGTGCTCGCACACCGGCGGGCTGCCGCCGCGCACCGACCCGCTGCGGGTGTCCTACCCGCTGCCCGACGGCGCTCCCGCCGGCACCGACCCCCGGGACGGGGTGCTGCTCGACGTGCTCGCGACGCTCCGGGCCGCGGCGGGTCGCGCGGTCGACCTCGGGGTGCACCCCGCGAGCGTGCTGGTCGACCCGACGCACGACTTCGGCAAGAGCACCTGGCACTCGCTGCACCTGGTCCGGCGCACCGCCGCGCTCACCGCGCTCGGGCACCCGGTGCTCGTCGCGCTGTCCCGCAAGGACTTCGTGGGGGAGACGCTGGACCTGCCGCCCGAGGACCGGCTCGAGGGCACGCTCGCGGCGACGTCGCTGGCGGCGTGGCTCGGCGCCCGGGTGTTCCGGGCGCACGACGTCCGGGCGACCCGCCGGACGGTCGACATGGTGGCGGCCCTCCGCGGCGACGCGCCCCCGGCGCGGGCCGTGCGGGGCCTGGCGTGACGGCGGGGCCGGGGAGCACCGCCGCCGCCGACGCCGCCCCGGCGCGGCGCGCCCTCGACCCCCGCACCTGGCCGTGGTGGGCGCAGGCGCTCGCGGTGTACGCGGCGGCCCGCGCCTTCTCGGCCGTCGTCCTGCTGGTCGTCGCCACCCGGCAGGTGGCCAGCGGCTGGACCGGCGCGTCCCCGGGGTACGCCGAGTACACGGGCCTGATGTGGGACGCGACCTGGTACCGGACGATCGCGGAGGGCGGCTACCCGGCGCAGCTGCCGGTCGGGGCCGACGGCGTGGTGCAGCAGAACGCGTGGGCGTTCTTCCCGCTCTACCCGTTCCTGGTGCGCGCGCTGATGACCGTCACCGGCGGCTCGTGGGCCGTGGTCGCGCCCACCGTCTCGCTCCTGGCCGGCGCGGGCGCCGTGCTGCTCGTGCACCGCGTGGTCGTCCGCGGGGCGCCCCGCGCCGTGGCGGCGCGGCCCGGCCTGCCGCTCGCGACGGTGCTGCTGGTCAGCGTGTTCCCCACGTCCGTCGTGCTGCAGGTCGGCTACACGGAGTCGCTCGCCCTGCTGCTGGTCGCCGCGTCGCTGCTCGCGATCGTCACCCGGCGGTACGGCTGGGCGTGCGCCGCGGTGCTCGCGCTCGGGTTCACCCGCGCGGTCGCGCTGCCGATGGCGGTGGTCGTCGCCGTGCACGCGCTGGTGCGCTGGCGACAGTGGCGTGCCTCCGGCGAGCGCCCGCGGGGCCGGGACGTGCTCGGGATCGGCGCGGTCGGGCTCGCCGCGGTGGTGTCGGGGTTCGCGTGGCTCGCGATCTGCGGCTGGGTCACCGGCGTGCCCGACGCCTACCTGCAGACGCAGGAGGCGTGGCGCGGTGCGGCGACCACCGCGCCGTTCGCGGGCTGGTCCTACGTGCCGGCGTTCTGGTTCGGCGCCGCGTGGCCGCTCGTGGTGCTCGCCGCGGCGGTGTTCGTGGTCGCGTGCCTGGTCACGCCGTCGGCGTGGCGGCTGGGACGCGAGCTGCACGCCTGGTCCGCGGCCTACCTGCTCTACCTCGCGGCCGCGGTCGAGCCGGGCAGCAGCCTGGCGCGGTTCCTGCTGCTGGCGTTCCCGCTCGGCGCCGCGACGGCGGGGCTCGTCACCCGGCCGCGGGCGGCGCGGTGGGCGTGGACCGGGGCGGTCGCGGCGCTCATGCTCGTCCTCCAGGTCGTCTGGGTCTGGCACATCTGGCGGTTCGTGCCCCCGGCCGGCTGGCCGCCGTGACGGCCCCCGGGCGGCGTCCGGGAGCCGCCGCAGGGGCCTGACGAGGGGGTTGGCGCGCCCGCCGCGCGTCGGCGGCCCCGCCTTGTCGCCCCGGTGAACTAGACTGAGGCCTGGACATCCGGGAGCCGGAGGCCCGCTCCTGCCCGTCCCGCCCCCCGCGGACGCGGAGGGACCGGGCGCCCGGACGCCCAGCTGACGACGCGAAGGAGAGCCCCGCATGGCCGCGATGAAGCCGAGGACTGGTGACGGTCCGCTCGAGGTGACCAAGGAGGGCCGCGGCATCGTCATGCGGGTCCCGCTCGAGGGCGGTGGCCGACTCGTCGTCGAGCTCAACGCGACCGAGGCGCAGGAGCTGGGCGAGGCCCTGACCTCCGTCGTCTCCTGACCGCGCGGGACCCCCTTCCGACGTGGCTCGTTCCCTGACCCCTCCCGCCGTGCGCATCGGCCGCGCGGTCCCGGCGATCGGCCTCGCGGCCGGCTCGCTGGCGACCTCGGGGCTGCTGCTCGAGGCCGGCGTCGACGCGGTGGCCGTCCCGGTCGCCCCGGCGGCGCCGGACGACACCGACCTCCAGCCGCGCCGCGGCACCGCCGACGCGGCGGCGCGGTACGGGATCGACCTGGCCGAGCTCGCGGAGCGGGCCGGGCTGACCGGCACCGCCGGCGAGGCGTGGACGCTGCTGCTCCCGCGCCCCGTCGGCAGCGCCACGGGCGACCTGCCGTGGGCCGGCCTGCCGCGCCGGCTCGTGCTGGTCGGCGTCGGCGACGGCACCCCGGACGAGCTCCGGCGTGCCGGGGCCGCGCTGGCCCGCGCCACCCGGGGCCTGCGCCGGGTGCTGACCACCGTGGCCACCGAGCCCGGTGCCGACGGCCCCCGGGCCGTGCGAGCGTTCGCCGAGGGCTACCTCCTCGCCGCCTACCGCGTGCAGCGGATCGGCGCGCCCGCGTCCCCGAAGGAGGCGCCCGCGGAGGAGCTCGTGGTCGTCGGCCGCGAGGGCGTCCGCGTGCAGACCGCGCTCGACGAGGCGGTGCGCGGCGCGACGGCCACCTGGTTGGTGCGCGACCTCGCCAACACCCCGTCGAGCACCAAGGACCCGGCCTGGGTGGCCGACCGCGCGTCCGAGCTGGCCCGCGCGGCCGGCCTGCGGGTCGAGGTCCTCGGCCCGCGCGAGCTCGAGGCGCAGGGCTTCGGCGGCATCCTCGCCGTCGGCCGCGGCTCGGCGTCGACCCCCCGGCTCGTCACCGTCACCTACGACCCGGCCGGGCCGGCGGGCGGCCCCGCGCGCCGCGCGCAGCACGTCGTCGTGGTCGGCAAGGGCATCACGTACGACACGGGCGGCCTGTCCATCAAGCCGCGCGAGGCGATGGTGCCGATGAAGACCGACATGGCCGGCGCCGCGGTGGCGCTCGCGACCGTGCTCGGCGCGGCCGCCGCCGAGCTGCCGCACCGGGTCACCGCCGTGCTGCCGCTCGCGGAGAACCACGTCGGGGCCGCCTCGTACCGGCCGGGCGACGTCCTGCGGCTGTGGGGCGGGCGCACGGTCGAGATCGCGAACACCGACGCCGAGGGCCGCCTGGTGCTCGGCGACGCGCTGGCCTGGGCCGACGCGACGCTCGACCCGGACGTGCTCGTGGACGTCGCGACGCTCACCGGCGCCGCGAGCCTCGGCCTCGGCAAGCAGCACGGCGCCCTGTACGCGACCGACGCGCGGCTGACCGCCGCGCTCGAGGCCGCCGGCGCCGAGTCGGGCGAGCCGGTCTGGCCGATGCCGCTGGTCGAGGACTACGCCGACGCGGTGCGGTCCACCGTCGCCGACCTGCGGCACGTCCCGCAGGACCCGAAGTACGGCGGCGGCTCGATCACGGCGGCGCTGTTCCTGCGCGAGTTCGTGGGCGACCGGACCTGGGCGCACCTCGACATCGCGGGACCGGCGCGGTCGACGGCGGACAAGCACGAGGTCACCGAGGGCGCGACCGGGTTCGGCGCGCGGCTGCTGCTGCGCTGGCTCGCGGCGCTGCGCTGACCCGGGACGTCCCGGCCCCGGACCACGACGGCCGCCCACCCCGCGGGGTGGGCGGCCGTCGTCGTGCGCGGGCCGGGTGCTCGTGCCGTGGCGCCGTCAGCGGCGGACGGCCACCAGCAGGCCGTCGCCGACCGGGAGCATCGCCGGCATGAGCCGGTCGTCCTCGCGGACCAGCCGCCCGGTCTCGCGCACCAGCGTCGTCGCCTCGTCCCGGCGCGCGGGGTCGGCGACCCGGTCGTGCCACAGCGCGTCGTCGACCGCCAGGACCCCGCCGGGCCGCAGCAGCCGCACGGCGCGCTCGACGTAGGCCGGGTAGCTCTCGATGTCGGCGTCCACGAACACGAGGTCGTACGCGCCGTCGGTCAGCCGCGGCAGCACGTCGAGCGCCCGGCCCGAGATCGTGCGGGTGCGCGCCGCGCGGACCCCCTCCTCGGTGAACGCCTGCTTGGCCGCGCGCTGGTGCTCCACCTCGACGTCGATGGTGGTGAGCACGCCGTCGGACGGCATCCCGCGGAGCAGGCGCAGCCCGCTGACGCCGGCGCCCGTGCCGACCTCGACCACCGCCCGCGCCCGCGAGGCCGCGGCGAGCACGGTGAGCGCGGCGCCGGTGCCGGGCTGCACCGGCGTGCAGCCGAGCTCGCCGGCGCGGTCCCGCGCGCGCAGCAGGGTGTCGTCCTCGGGGACGAAGCCCTCGGCGTAGACCCAGCTCGCGGCCTTGTCGGTGGCGATGGTGTCCTCCTGGTCTCCGGGTCGTGCGGGGGAGTCGTGCGCGGGTCGCGCGGCGGCCGGTGCGCGGACGTGCGCGGGCGCTGGCCAGCCTAGTGCGCGGTGCCGCCCGCGGCGGCGCGGCGCCCCGGGCGGCCGGCGGGTGGGTGACGGCGGCCCGGGACGTCACCCGCTCGCGCGGGAACCGGGCGGGACGTGTGCGCGTTGTGCGGGGACAGGGGTGGACCGGGTTCGCACCCGGCCCCGCGTCCTGGGACACTGGGTCCCTGGGACCTCGTGCCGCACCCGCGGCCCCCGAGCAGAAGGACGTGGATGGCGACCTCGTTGCCCGACCCGGACTGGCAGCCCCCGACCTGGGAGGCGATCGTCCGGGAGCACTCCGCGCGCGTCTACCGCCTCGCCTACCGGCTCACCGGCAACCGGCACGACGCGGAGGACCTCACGCAGGAGGTGTTCGTCCGCGTCTTCCGGTCGCTGTCCACGTACACCCCCGGCACGTTCGAGGGCTGGCTGCACCGGATCACGACCAACCTGTTCCTCGACGGCGCCCGCCGGCGCCAGCGCATCCGCATGGACGCGATGGGCGAGGACGGCGACCGCTACCCGGCCACCGACGCCGGCCCCGAGCGCGCCTTCGAGCACGACAACCTCGACGTCGACATCCAGCGCGCCCTCGACGAGCTGCCCCCGGAGTACCGCGCCGCCGTCGTGCTCTGCGACATCGAGGGGCTGTCCTACGAGGAGATCGCGGTGACGCTGGGCATCAAGCTCGGCACCGTGCGCTCGCGCATCCACCGGGCGCGCGCCCGGCTGCGCGTCGCGCTCGAGCACCGCGCGCCGGCCTCCGTGCGCGCCGCCGCGGAGCAGCCCGCGGGCGGCCGCGCGTCCGAGGTGACGGCCCCGGCGGGTGCCCGGTGAACGGCCACCTCGGCGACCGGGTCAGCGCCCTCGTCGACGGCCAGCTCGGCCCCGCCGCCGCCGAGCGGGCGCTCGCGCACGTCGCGGGGTGCCCGCGGTGCGCCGCCGACCTCGCCGCGGCGCGGGCCGCCCGGCGGGTGCTCTCCGACTGCGACGACGTCCGGCCCGCCGGCGACCTGACGGCGCGGCTGCTCGCGCTGGGCGGCGCACCCGTGCCCACCGGCCCGGACGCCGGCGGTCTCGGCGCCGCGCGCCCGATGGACCCGTTCGTCCCGCCGTCGGCCGTGCGCGGCACGGCGGCGTTCACCGGCACCGCCCCCTCCGCCGGCTCCGGCATCGGCGGCCTGCTGGGCCGCAGCCCGTTCGGCGAGGGCGTGCTGGGCTCGCGCTCGGTCCTGGGCGGCTCCGTGCTCGGCTCGCGGCGCCTGCTCGGCGACCGGCCCGTCGTCGGCAGCGCCCCGGGTGCCACCGCCGCCGCGACCCGGCGCGGCCTGCGCGCCGCGGTCGGCTCGATCACCGGCCTCGGCGTCGTCGCCGTCGGCCTGTTCCTCCTGGGCGACCGCCCGACCGTCGCGCCGGTGACGGAGTCCGCCGAGGCCCTGCAGCTGCTGGGCGACGCGGGCACCGCCGCGGTCCCGGTCGTCGCGGGCGGCGCCGGCGGGACGTCCGGCACGGGCGGCTCCGCCTCCGGCCCGGCCGCGGGCGCCTCGACGCAGGACTACCTGGACTGGATGCGTGCCGAGGGCTGGACCTGCCCCGAGCAGGTCCCCGCCGGCTGGGCCGTCACCGCCGTGCACCTGCGCGACGACGGCAGCACCCTCGAGGTCGACCTGTCCGGGCCGACCGGGGACGTCGTGGTCACCGAGCAGCACGGCCGGCTCGACGTCTCGGCGCTCACCGCGGCCGAGCCGGTCGACGTCGAGGGCCGCACCGTCTACCTGCTGTCCGCCGAGCCGTGGCACGCCGCCTGGCAGTCGGGGGACACCGTCGTCGAGGTCGTGTCGTCGCGCACCGGGTCGGGTGCCGCCGCCGTGGTCGCGCAGTTCCCCGAGGGCCGGTTCGACGCGGGGCTGAGCGCCCGCCTGACCCGCGGGTGGGACACGTTCGCCGCCGCGGTGCACCTGCCGTGACCGCACCGGACGAGCGCGCCGGGGACGCGGCGGGGGACGGGACGGCCGACCGGCCCGCGACGGCGGACCGGCCCGCGCCCGCCGACCGGCCCGCGACGGCGGACCCGTTCGCGCCGCCGCCGGCCGCCCCGCGGGGCTGGGCGCCGCCGCCCGCCTGGGGCGCCCCGTCCGGGCCCGCGCAGCCGTGGCC